>DATFYA010000080.1 GCA_035315345.1 Candidatus Methylomirabilota bacterium | reverse complement strand
CGCCACCGGGACCCCCGCCGGCGTGGGATTCTCGCGCAAGCCGCAGATCACGCTGCAGCCGGGCGACACGGTCAAGCTGGAGATCACGGGGCTGGGCGTGCTCGAGAACACCGTGAAGGATGCCTAGGGGGACGACCATGGCGGTCCGCAGCTTTCTCCACTACGCGCTCGAAGTCCCCGATCCCACGGTGGGGCAGCGGTTTTACGAGGACTTCGGCCTCGTGGACGGCGGCGCCTCCGGCGATTCCGTGCGGCTGCGGCCGGAGCGCCTGGGCCGCGACGCGGTGTTGCTCTACGGGGGCAAGCGCAAGCGACTCCATCACCTCTGCTACGGCGCCCCCGGCGAGGACTTCGCGCGCGTGCGCGAGGCGATCCGGCGCGCGGGAGTCGCGGAGACGGATGCGCCGCCGGGCGCGCCGGAAGGCGGCCTCTGGTTCCGTGATCCCGACGGCAACGCGGTCAACGTGCGCGACGAGGCGCCGCCCGCGGAGCCGGTCGATCCTCCGCCCACCCTCAACGGCCCCGGCTACGTCCAGCGCGAGGCGGTGCGCGGCTATCCGGCGCGCGGTCAGCGGATCACCCCGCGCCGCCTGGGCCACACCCTGCTCTTCACCCCTGACATGGAGCGCGCGATGCGCTTCTACATCGAGACGCTCGGCATGAAGCTCTCCGACCGCTCGCGGGGGATCATCGCCTTCCTGCGGTGCAACACCGATCACCACACGCTGGCCCTCCTGTCGTCGCACGCTCCGGGCTTCCACCACGCCTCGTTCCAGGTAGGCAGCGTGGACGAGATCGCGATGGGGGCGGTCCGGATGACCGAGAAGGGCTGGCAGCCCGGCTGGGGACTCGGGCGCCACGTCATCGGCTCCAACTTCTTCTACTACCTGCGCGACCCGTGGGGCAGCTTCAGCGAGTACTATTTCGACCTCGACTACATCCCGGAGCGCTGCGCCTGGGAGCCGCGGGACTTCCCCCCCGAGGACGCCCTCTACGTGTGGGGGCCGTCGTGTCCGGCCGATTTCGGAGAGAACAAGGAAGTATGGACCTAGAGTTCCTTCACTCGCTCGTGCAGCCGGCCAAGACCAAGATCGTGCTCTGCTCGCTCGACGGATTGGGCGGACTGCCCCGGCCCGGATCGGGCAAGAGCGAGCTGGAGACCGCGCGCATTCCGACCCTGCACGGACTGGCCGGCCGCTCGGCCTGCGGTCTCCTCCGTCACGTCGGTCCCGGCATCACCCCGGGCAGCGGTCCCGGCCATCTCGGGCTCTTCGGCTACGATCCGCTGCGCTACCCGGTGGGGCGCGGGGTGCTCGAGGCTCTCGGCATCGACTTCGAGCTGCAGCCGGGCGACGTGGCCGCGCGCGGCAACTTCTGCTCGGTGGACGCGCAGGGCCGCATCACCGACCGGAGGGCCGGGCGCATCTCCACCGAGATCTGCGTCCGTCTGGTCGAGCGGCTGCGCGAGATCCGGCTGGACGGGGTGCAGC
Organism: Candidatus Methylomirabilota bacterium; assembly: GCA_035315345.1. Classification (NCBI taxonomy): domain Bacteria; phylum Methylomirabilota (SeqCode); species Candidatus Methylomirabilota bacterium. The sequence goes on along the minus strand of DATFYA010000080.1, from coordinate 60,851 downwards.
TGCTGGTCGAGCCGGTCAAGGAGCATCGCTTCGTCCTGGTGCTGCGCGGCGACGGCCTCTCCGGCCGTCTGTCCGAGACCGACCCCCAGCAGCTCGGCGTCCCGCCCCTGCCGGTGTCCGCGCAGGCGCCGGAGGCCGAGCGCACCGCCGCGCTCGTGAACGCGTTCGTGGACGCGGCGCGCGAGCGGCTGCGCGACGCGGCGCCGGCCAACATGCTGCTCCTTCGCGGCTTCGATCAGCGGCCCCGCCTGCCCCTGTTCCCCCGGACGTTCGGCCTGCGCGCCGCCGCCATCGCGGCGTATCCGATGTACCGGGGCCTCGCGCGCCTGGTGGGCATGGACGTGCTCAAGACCGGGGGCACCTTCGCGGAGGAGATCGACACGCTCGAGCAGCAGTGGGAGCACTACGACTTCTTCTTCCTGCACTACAAGGACACCGACAAGGCGGGAGAGGACGGCGACTTCGCGGCCAAGGTGGCCGCGCTCGAGCGGTTCGACGCGCTGCTGCCGCGGGTGGTCGCGCTCCGTCCCGACGTGCTCGCCATCTCCGGCGACCACGCGACCCCCTCGATCCTGTCGAGCCACGGCTGGCAGGGCGTGCCCGCGCTCCTCGCCAGCGAGTACTGCGGCGCCGACCACGTGAGCCGCTTCACCGAGCGGGACTGCGCGAGCGGCTCGCTCGGGGTGCTGCCCGCCCAGGACCTGATGCCGCTGGTGATGGCCAACGCCCTACGCTTCACCAAGTACGGCGCCTAGAATCCGTCCCCCGCGGGTAGTAGGATCCCCCACGCCGGTTTAGGTTGGGGCCTTCGGAGTCCCGGAGGTATTCTGGTTTCATCATGCGTCGCTCCTATTGCCTGCTCTCTGCCGCCATGCTGCTCGCTCTCGGGGCGATCGGCCTCGCGGTGCCCACGCGGCCCCCCGCGACGTCGTCCGGCTCTCACGATGGCGCTCCCGCGCAGATCGCCGAGGCGCCGGCGGCGCCCGCGAGCCCGGCCGCGGTCGAGATCGCGCTGAGACGCGGAGAGACGCTGGAGAGCGCGATGCGCCGAGCGGGCGTCGAGCGTGCCGAGGCCGCGGCGATCGTGGCCACGCTGCGCAGCAACGTCAACATGCGGCGGCTCGCTCCCGGGGAGCGGCTCACCGTGCTGCCGGGTGCCGAAGGCGGGACGGTGGAGGTGACCTACACGCGTTCGGCCGCCGAGCGTTACGAGATCCGGTTCGACGGCGACCGCTGGACGGTGACCGCGGTTCGGCCGGACGTGGACACCCGGGTGGTCGCCCTCGCCGGCGAGGTGCGCGACTCCCTGTTCGCGACCGTGGAGCGCCTCGGCGAGAGGCCGGCCCTCACCGCGCGCCTGGTCACGCTCTTCGAGTGGGACTTCGACTTCGCGGCCGACTCGTTGCCGGGCGACCAGTTCCGCTGTCTGGTGGAGAAGCGGTACGTCGGCGACAGCCTGCTGGGCTACGGCGACATCCTGATCGCGCAGTACTCGAGCGCGGGCCGCTCGCTGCTCACCAGCGTGGCGTTCGCCGAGGGCGGCAGCCGGCGAGAGTACTACGACGCCTCCGGGCGCTCGGTGCGGAAGATGTTCCTGCGCGCCCCCCTCGACTTCACCCGCATCACCTCCGGCTTCTCCCACGCCCGCCACCATCCGATCCTGGGCGGGCTGCGGCCGCACCTCGCGGTGGACTACGGAGCGCCGGTGGGCACGCCGGTGCGCGCGGTGGCCGACGGAGTCGTGACCCAGGCGGCCTGGGACGGCGGTTTCGGGCTCACCATCACGATCCGTCACGCCCGCGGTTACGAGACGATGTACAACCATCTCTCCAAGATGCAGGTGCGTCGCGGCGAGCGCGTGCGTCAGCGTCAGGTCATCGGGCGCGTCGGCACCACCGGCCTCTCCACCGGCCCGCACCTCGACTACCGGGTGCGCAAGGCCGGCGTGTTCGTCAATCCGCTGGGCGAGAAGTTCATCCCCGGCTCGCCGGTGCCCGCGCACCGCCGCGATGCGTTCGCGACGCAGGTGAAGAGCCTGCTCGAGCGGCTCGAGTCGCAGGCGCCGTTCCCGGCTCACGCGGCGGGCACTGGGCGATCCTGAGGCGCGCGCCCGCCGTCCCGACCTCCCGGTAGATTCCGCCCACATGTTCAGGCAGCGAACCGGCTCGAGCCTCTGCTACCGATGCGGCAAGCTCAACCGGGTGGACGCCACCGAGTGCTTCTACTGCGGAGCGCGCCGCCCGGGGCTCTGGGGCTTCGGCCCCGGGGTCGCTCGGCTGATGGGCCGCCTCGACTTCGCCAGAGCGGTCACCGTCGTGTGCGTCGCCCTCTACGTCGCGTCGATCCTGCTGGATCCGGGCGCCGCGTTCCGGGCCCGCAACCCCTTCGACATGCTGGCGCCGAGCAACCGCGCGCTCGTCCGGCTCGGGATGACCGGCGCGGTCCCGTGGGCCGCGGGCTTCTGGTGGACGCTCTTCACCGCAATCTACCTCCACGGCAGCCTGCTCCACATCCTCTTCAACCTGCTCTGGGTCCGCCAGCTCGCGCCGCCGGTCGAGCAGATCTTCGGCGGATCCCGCCTCGTGGTGATCTTCACGGTGGCCGGCGCACTCGGCTTCGTGCTCTCCAACTTCGTCGGCGTCCCGTGGACCATCGGCGCCTCCGGCGCCATCTTCGGCCTCCTCGGCGCGATGGTGGCCTACGGGCGCAGCCGCGGCGGATCGTTCGGGGTGGCGGTCTTCCGGCAATACGGGCAGTGGGCGCTCATCATGTTCATCTTCGGCTTCTTCATGGCGGGGGTGAACAACTGGGGCCACCTGGGCGGTTTCGGGGGCGGCTACCTGGTGGCCCTCGCGATGGGGCCGCTCGACCGAGCGGCCGAGCGCGGCCTGGACCGCATCGCGGCCTTCGCGGCCATCGCGGTCACGCTGATTGCCTTCCTGATGGCGCTCTGGACCGGCTTCCGGCTCTTTAGGTGACCGGCTCGGGCTCACGGCCGGCCTCGGCGCGGAACGCGTCGATCTGCTCGGGGAGCCCGAAGACGCGCAGCCGGTCCCCGGAGCGGAGCCGGGTGTCAGCGGAGGGATTCACCAGCGTCTCCCCGTCCGTTCGCTCGATCGAGACCACGGTCACGCCGAGGCGCTCGCGCACGCGGGCCTCGCCGAGCGAGCGATCGGTGAGCGCGCCCGCGCCGAGGGCGACCTCGTGGATCTCGGGCAGCTTCCGTTCCGGGCCCAGCGCCTCCGGCGTCCGCGCCGCCGCCGGATTCATGGCCGCGCGGAAGCGCGCCAGATAGTCGAGCACGGTCGGCTGAGGCAGCGCCAGGCCACGGAGAGCGTGACGGATCAACGTCGCCGCCGCCTCCAGCTCGGGCTGGATCACCTCGGTAGCGCCCGCCCGGGCCAGCCCATCGCGCCCCGCCGCCTCATGTGCCCGCGCCAGGATGGGCACGTGCGGGCTGAGGGCGCGCACGCCGCGCACCACCAGGTTGGCGCGATCCATCTCCGGGAGCGCGACCACGACCATCGAGGCACGCGCCGCCCCCGCCTCCTCGAGGATGCGGGGCAGCGCGGCGTCGCCGAGGAGGCACGGAACGCGACGGGACCGGAGGCCACGCACGATGTCCGGATCGCGCTCGATCACCACGAACGGGATGTTGAATGTCTCGAGCGCCTCGCCCACCGCGCTGCCCACCCGGCCGAAGCCGCAGAGCACCACGTGCTCCGCCGCCTCGCGCTCGGGCCGCGGCCCGTCCGGCACCGGCGCCTCCTGCACGCCGCGGAGCCGGGCGACCCACCCGGGCGCGGCGCGCACCAGGGCCGCGTTGATGAGGATGGTGACGAGCGCGGTGGCGAGGGTGGCATTGTAGACGTCGGCGCCGACGTGGCCGGCCTGCCGGGCGACCTGGACCAGGATGAACGAGAACTCGCCGACCTGGGTGAGCCCCACGGCGGCCAGCACCGCGGTCCAGAATGGTTGCCGGAAGAGCCAGACCACCAGCGTCCACAGCACCAGCTTGCCCACCACCACCATCCCGACCATGGTCAGGAGCAGCGGAACGTTGGCGATCAGGCTGGTCGGATCGATCAGCGCTCCGATCGTCACGAAGAACATCGCGACGAACACGTCGCGGAGCGGCAGCAGTCGCGCGAGCGTCTCGTGCGCGTAGTCGGATCCATTGACGATGAGGCCGGCCAGGAATGCCCCGAGGGCGAGCGAGAGCCCGGCGGCCTGGGTGACCGCGGCGGTGCCGAGGCCGACCGCAAGGGCCACCAGCAGGAACATCTCGTCGCTGTGCATCCGGGCCGCCCGCGTCATCAGGGGCGGAATGATCTTGGCCGCCACGAAGCCGGCCGGCACCAGGATCAGGAGCGCCTTGCCGAGGCTCAGGGCGATGGCCAGCAGGCGCTCGGGCTCGAGGGAGCCGAACGAGGGGATCAGGACGATCAGGATCACCACCGCCAGGTCCTCGACGAGGGTGATGCTGATCATCACCCGCCCGTGGCGCGAGTGCAGCTCGCCCCGGTCCATGAGCAGGCGGGCCATGACCATGGTGCTGGCCACCGAGATCACGATGCCCACCATCGCGCCCTGGAGGAGGGGCCAGCCGAGCCCCCAGGCCACCCCGACGCCCATCCCGACCGAGAGCACGATGCCGAGCGGGCCGCCGAGCAGGGCGACCCACTTCACGCGCAGGAGATCCCGGATCGAGAATTCGATGCCGACCGAGAACATCAGCAGGATGACCCCGATCTCGGCGAACAGCTCGAAGGTGTGCAGGTCGGAGACCGCCGGGCCGGGCGTGAGCGGGCTGACGAGGATGCCGCCCAGCACGTAGCCCAGTACCAGCGGCTGGCCCGCGAGGCGGGCCAGCGCGCCCCCCGCCACCGCGGCGAGGAACACGAAGGCGAGGTCCCGGAAGAAGATGGATTCGGCAGCCACGGCCAAGTGTCGCATCGGGTCCGTCCCGGGCCAAGCCTGGTGTGGGTCGGCCAGCGTATACTGCTGCCCGGAGGAGACGCCATGACGGAGCGACGCAGGGCTTCCGCATCTCGGACACCGGCCAAGATCAAGCAGCTCGAGGCCCGCCTGGCTCAGGTCGAGGCCGATCTCGCCCGGGTGCGCAGCACCGCCGCACGCGGCGGCCTCACCCGCGTGAAGCTGGCCGGCATCGAGAAGGCGATGGCCCGACACGTGGCCCGCGCCCAGGCCGGCCTCACGGATTCGGTGACCCGCCTCGGCCGCCGGCTCCTGAGCGCGCGCTCTCGCGCCGAGGCCACGCGGCAGATCGCCCAGGCCCGAGCCAGCGTCCGCGATTCGCTCGACCGCCTCGGCAAGACCCTCGACGAGTCGCAGAAGAAGATGAGCCGCGAGGTCTCCCTGCTCACCCGGGGCCTGAAGGCCGGCGTCCACGCCGGACGCTCGGCCTATCACGGGGGCCGGCGGTAGACGAGGGGGTTTTCACTTGGCCCTCCTGGGGGGTAGGCTGAGAATAGGCCGACGATGCGACCGGTTCTGATCTGTCCGGACGACCTCCTCGAACACATGGTCGCGGCCGCCGCCTTCCCGGGCGAGCGGCCGCTGTACCTGGTCCCGCGGGCGAGCCTGCGCGCGCGGCTTGGCCGGCATGGAGACCGCGCCCTCGCCGGCAAGGTGACGGATCCCGAGTTCATCCACGACGCGCTCAAGGGCGGGCGCGGGCCGGTGGTGGTGGCCGCTCCGGCCGGACAGCTCGGACGGGTGGCCGCCGCGGTCAAGGACGCCGCGCCCGATTCCCCGCTCCTCGTGCTGCGCGACGATGACCGGCCGATGTCGGGGGCCACCGTGGTGCCGCTGTCGGCCTTCGGCGAGCGCATCATCCAGCCCGCGGTGGATCGCGCGGCCCAGCGGGTTCGCGCCGACCGGCTGCGCGCTCACTTCTACGACGCCGAGCGTGTGCTGATCCTGATGCAGGACGACCCCGACCCCGACGCCATCGCGTCGGCGCTCGCGCTCAAGACCCTGCTGGGCCGCACCCGTACGTCCGCGCCCATGTGCACGTTCGGCACCATCACCCGCCCTGAGAACGTGGCCATGTGCAAGATCCTCGAGATCGAGATCGAGGAGATCGGGGCCGAGGACCTGGCCCAGTTCGATCGGGTCGCGATGGTGGACGTGCAGCCGTCGTTCCTGGAGGAGCGCTTCGAGCAGGTCGATCTCGTGATCGATCATCACCCGGTGGAGCACCCGATCGACGCGCGCATCAAGGACGTGCGGCCATCCTACGGAGCGACGTCCACGATCCTGGTCGAGTACCTGCGGGCGGCCGACATCAAGATCACGCAGCGGCTGGCCACCGCGCTGCTCTACGGCATCAAGTCGGACACCCTCGGGCTCGAGCGCGGCGGGACCAAGGCCGATCTCGAGGCCTTCTCGTATCTGTACCTCCTCGCCAACCACAACGCGCTCCGGCGCATCGAGCGGCCCGAGCTCTCGCAGGACGCCCTCGACGTCCTCGCCCAGGGCCTCTCCAAGCGTCGCGTGGTGCAGGGCGTGTTCTTCTCCCACCTGGGCCGCGTGTCCACCGTCGACCTGATCCCGCAGTTCGCCGACTTCGGGCTGCAGGCGGAGGGTGTGCAGTGGTCGGTGGTCTCGGGTATCGTCGGCGACGAGGTGCACGTCTCCGTCCGGAACGTCGGATACGTGAAGAGCGCGGGAGACGTGACCCGCGCCGCCTTCGGCGACCTGGGCGTGGGTGGCGGGCACCGGACCATGGCCAAGGCCATCTTCCCGGTGCAGAAGCTTGGCCGCGCCGCGGGCGAGGCCGCCGGCGCCGGTGTCTGCCAGGATCGCATCGTCGAGCGCTTCCTGCGCGCACTCGGAGCCGGGAAGCCGGCGGAGGGCTCCCAGTCATGATCTTCATCTACCTGCTCATGGCGCTGCTCGGGAGCGCGGCCACCGTGTTCGCGTTGCAGAATCGCGACCCGGTGCAGATCTCCTTCCTGGCCTGGAGCGTGACCGGCATGCCCCTGGCGCTGGTCATCCTGCTGTCGTTGCTGGTCGGCGTCACGTTCGCTTCGCTGAGCGGGCTGGTCAAGGTGCTGCGAATGCGGTATCGCATCCGTCAGCTGGAGAACCAGGTCGCGCAGCTCATCGCGACCCAGCCCGCGTCCACCTCCTCCCGCCCGCCCCAGGGCCCGAGCCCGACCCTCCCGGCGTAACCGGCAGTCATGGCCGAGGCGGCCCGTCTCACCGACACCGTCCGGGACCTCCTGGAGTCGGGACGCCGCGAGCGACTGAGTCAGGTTCTCGAGGACGCCCACGCCGCCGACATCGCGGCGGCCCTGCGAGACCTCGCGCTGCCCGATCAGGTGACGCTCTTCCGGCTGCTCGCACGCGAGTCCGCCGGGGCCGTGCTGGCCGAGCTGGACGATCAGCCGCTCTACGAGCTGGCGCGGGCCCTCGACGAGGGCGAGATCTCGAGCATCCTCGATCGGATGCGGCCGGACGACGCGGCCCAGGTCCTCGAGGAGCTGCCCGCAGAGCAGGTCGAGAAGGTCCTCGACCTGATGAAGGAAGAGAAGTCGGAGGAGGTCCAGGAGCTGCTCGAGTACGGCGAGAAGACCGCGGGTCGCCTCATGACCCCGGACATCCTCGCGGTGCCCGAGCACATGACGGTCGCGCAGGCGGTGGATCAGATCCGCAAGTCGCCGGTCGCCGAGACCGCGCCCACGCTCTACGTGGTGGACGACCACGAGCACCTCGTCGGCAGCCTGCCCTGGCGCCGACTGGTCACCGCCGATCCCGCCGCGCCGGTGCGACTGCTCCGCCAGGAGGAGTCGGTGAGCGTCAGGCCGGACACGGACCAGGAGGAGGTGGCGCGGCTGGTCGCCAAGTACAACCTGGTGGCCATTCCGGTGGTGAACGCCGACCACCGCCTGCTAGGGGTGATCACGGTCGACGACGTCATCGACGTCATCCGCGAGGAAGCCACCGAGGACATCCAGCGCCTCGGCGGCGCCGCGGGCGACGAGACCGTGCTCGACTCGGCCCAGACGGTATTCCCGAAGCGCCTCGTCTGGCTCCTGATCAACCTGGCCACCGCCATTCTGGCCGCCTCCGTCATCGGCCTCTTCGAGAGCTCGATCCGTGAGCTGGCCCTGCTCGCGGTGTTCATGCCGATCGTGGCGTCCATGGGTGGTATCGGCACCACCCAGACCGCGACCGTGGTGGTCCGCGGACTGGCTCTGGGGGACATGACCGGCGGTCACGTCTGGCGGGTGCTGCGGAAGGAAACCACCCTCGCCTTGACCATCGGGCTGGCGACCGGGCTCGTCATGGCCGTCATCGCCTATTTCTGGAAGGGCCAGGCGCTGCTGGCCACGATCATCGCAGTGGCCATGACTCTCAACATGGTGGTTGCGGCGGTGGTGGGGGTGGTGATCCCGCTCCTGCTCAAGAGCTTCCGGGTGGATCCGGCGATCGCCTCGAGCGTCATCATCACGACCTTCACGGACGTCTTCGGCTTCTTCTCGTTCCTGGGCCTGGCCACCCTCCTGATCCGCTTCCTGCTGTAATCGGGGGGTAAGAATTACTTGTGGTCGTGTAAAAACGAGGCGCGAGTTTCGCTCCTTGCGAGGGCGCAAAACCTTCCGAGCGCCAGACCCTTGCGAAATCATGCGTTCCGAGGTAACGTCCGATCCGCCGGCCATGACGCACGCTGGCATGCGGGTTGCCTTAGACCACGCCGGGGAAGTGGCTCCTGAATCTCAGCCACTTCCGAGCCGCCCTCGGCGCGGACCGCTCCCAGCCTTACGGCCTTATTGCTACGGGTGCACCGAGGGTCACGAGGAGCACTATGAACCTGAGCGCCCCCGCTGAGGCGTTCAAGGAGGTTTCAGGACCGTGACGCTCGAATCCACGTCGCGTGCCATCCGGCGCGCGGAGCCGGCGGAGTCTCGACCCCGGCTGGAAGTCAGAGGAAAGTTTTTTTTCGCTGGTGAGGACAAGGTACCGCTTCGGGGCGTCACATACGGCCCCTTCGCCCCGGACGCGAATAGCTTCAGATACCCGGCTCCGGAGGTCGTCGAGCGGGACCTCTCCCTGATCGTCGAGCTGGGCGCCAACTGCCTCCGGCTCTTCACGCCGCCGCCGCGATGGCTGCTGGACATGGCCGCCGATCGCGGCCTCTGGGTGCTCGTCGGCATTCCGTGGGCCCAGCACGTCTGCTTCCTGGACTCCGAGGAGATCACGGACACGGTCCGGCGCGCCGTGACCGACGTGGTGGTCGCCTGTCAGGGCCATCCCGCGGTGGGCGCCTTCCTGGTCGGCAACGAGATCCCGCCGGACATCGTCCGCTGGTACGGAGCACAGCGGATCACCGGGTTCCTGCGCGAGCTGGTATCGCTGATCAAGCGCATCGAGCCGAACACGCCGGTCGGCTACGCGAACTTCCCGTCGACCGAGTACCTCGAGACCGACTTCACCGACTTCCTCGCCTTCAACGTGTACCTGCATTCGGAGCCCGAGTTCCGGAAGTACCTCTCCCGGCTGCACACGCTCGCCGGCGACCGGCCGCTCGTGCTCACCGAGTTCGGCATCGACTCCATCCGTGAAGGCGAGATGGTGCAGGCGGCCACGCTGTCCTGGCAGGTGCGCGCCGCGCTCGAGATGGGCGCGGCCGGCACGGTGGTCTTCTCCTACACCGACGAGTGGCACACCGGCGGATGCGACATCGCGAACTGGGCCTTCGGGCTCGTGGACCGCGAGCGGCGGAAGAAGCCCGCGTTCCACGCGGTGCAGCGCTGGTACGCCTCGGCGGGGCTGCCGGCCCTCCCCGAGTATCCCAAGGTCTCGGTGGTCATCTGCGCGTACAACGCGGAGCCCACCATGGAAGCCTGCCTCACGTCGCTGCAGAAGCTCCGCTATCCTGCCTTCGAGGTGATCGTGGTGGACGACGGGTCCACCGATCGCACCGGGGCGATCGCCGACCGCTTCGAGGGCATGCACGTCATCCATCAGGAGAACAAGGGCCTGAGCGCGGCGCGCAACGTGGGCATCAACGCCTCGCTCGGCGAGATCGTGGCCTTCACGGATTCCGACTGCGTGGTGGATCCGGACTGGCTGCACTACCTGGTCGCCACGTTCCTACACACCGGGCTCCCCGCGGTGGGCGGGCCGAACCTGCCGCCGCCGGAGGATTCGATGGTCGCGGCCTGCGTGGCCGCGTCGCCGGGTGGGCCGCTCCACGTGCTGCTGGACGACGTGGAGGCCGAGCACATTCCGGGCTGCAACATGGCGTTCCGCCGGGAGGTGCTCGAGGAGATCGGCGGCTTCGATCCGATCTACCGGTCGGCGGGCGACGACGTGGACGTGTGCTGGCGGCTGCAGGACCGCGGCTATCGCATCGGCTTCAGCCCCGCCGCGATGGTGTGGCACTTCCGGCGCAACACCATGAAGGCCTACATCGGGCAGCAAAAGGGCTACGGCAAGGCGGAGGCGCTCCTCTACTTCCGTCACCCGCAGCGCTTCAACGCGCTCGGCTACTCGCGCTGGCGCGGGCGAATCTACGGGGGCATCTCGGCGTTGTTCTCGCTGAGGCGCCCGGTGATCTACGGCGGCGTGTTCGGCCGCGGTCTCTTCCAGACGCTCTATCAGCCGCCGTCCACCGTGCTCTCCTACCTGCCCTTCACGCTCGAATGGAACCTGGTCGGCGCCCTGCTGCTGCTCTACGGGGCGATCCGCGGCGGCTGGTACTGGGTGGGCGCCGCGCCCATCGCGCTGTCGTTCGCCTGCTGTCTCGTGGCCGCGATGCGCGCCCGGGTCGATCCTCTGGCCGGCGGACTCCGGGGCCGCCTGCTGATTTCCGTCCTCACCTACTTCGGCCCGCTGCTGCGGTCGCTGGAGCGCTATCGCTGGTGGGTGCGCGGTCTCACCGCGGCTCAGCCGTCGTCGTCGGAGCAGCCGTCGCAGTCGCCGCCGTGGTCGTGGCGGGAGCGGGCGTTCGCGGCCGCCTTCTGGACCGAGGACGCGCTCGAGAAGGAGACGCTGCTGCACGGCATGATCGACGTCCTGGGCGCGCGAAAGTACTTCGTCCTGGTCGATCAGGGCTGGAGCGAGTGGGATCTGGAGGCGCACGGCGGCATCTGGTCGCGCGGCCGGATCAAGGTGTGCACGGAGAATCACGGCGGCGAGCGCCGCGTGCTGCGGGTGAAGTGCGCGCTCCGCCCTTCGCGGGTGGCCCAGGGGATGGTGGTGGGCGGCGTGGCGCTCGCGGGACTGGGCCTGCACCTCGGCCTTCCCGCGCTGATCGCGGCGGGAGTCGCGACCGGCGCGGTGGCGGCCGCCGCGCTCGTCCGTGAAGCGATGGCGCTGGGACGCACGCTCAACGACGCCCTGCAGGCGGTGGCCCGGCGCGCGAAGCTCCACTATGCCCCGCCGCTCGACGCGCGCTCGGTCGAGGTGCAGTGAGCCACTTCGTCCGCCGCGTCTCCGCCTACCTCTGGCCGCACCGCGGGCGCATCCTGTGGGCGCTGCTGCAGGTCTGCCTGATCAGCGGCTTCGAGCTGCTCAAGCCCTGGCCGGTCAAGCTGATCATCGACTCGGTGCTGGGCGGGCAGCCGCTGCCCGCCGGACTGGGGGGCACCTTCACCGCGGGCGGCCTGCTCCTCGCCGCGTGCCTCATGCTCGTGGTGATCTACGCCGCGGTCGGCGCGTTCACGGTGCTGTGCAACTACACCACCATCAGCATCGGCCAGCGGATGGTGCGCGACCTGCGCAGCGACCTCTACGCCCATCTCCACCGGCTCTCGATGGCGTTCCACAGCCGCGCCCAGGCCGGCGACCTCCTCTACCGGGTGACCGCCGACACGTTCGCGCTGCAGTCGCTCACCATGAACTGCCTGTTCCCGGCCGCCACCGCGCTGATCCTCCTGGTCGGCATGGCGGTGATCATGCTGCGCCTCGACTGGCAGCTCACCCTGCTCGCGCTGGCGGTGTGCCCGTTCCTGCTCCTGACCATCGGCCGGTTGAACCGCCGCATCACGGCGGCGGCCAGTGAGGTGCGCGAGCGGGAGAGCGAGGTGTACGGCGTCGTGCAGCGGGCGATGGCCGCGATGCGGGTCATCCAGGCCTTCACCCGGGAGAACGAGGAGCATCGCCGGTTCATGACCGCGAGCGAGCGCAGCCTCGATGCCGGGCTCCGCCTCTACACCCTGCAGACGTTCTATGCGGGGGTGGTCAATCTGGTCATCGCGGTCGGCACCGCCGCGGTGGTGTGGATGGGCGCCCGCCACGTGATGGACGGCACACTCACCGTCGGCGGGCTGGTGGTGTTCATCTCGTACCTGGCCTCGCTCTACGTGCCGATCAACAACATGTTCCAGGTGTACGGCCTGGCCCAGAGCGCCCGGGTCGGCGTGCAGCGCGTGCTCGAGGTGCTCGACGTGGAGCGGGACCTGCCCGACGGCACCCGGGTGTTCCCGCCCGAGGGCGCCCGCGGCGAGATCGAGTGGCGCGACGTGGAGTTCGGGTACTCGCCGGGGGCGGCGGTCCTCCATCGAGTGAGCTTGCGCGTGGCCCCCGGCCAGCGCGTGGCGGTGGTGGGGGCCACCGGCGCCGGCAAGTCCACCCTGCTCAGCCTGCTGCCCCGCTTCTACGATCCGACGCGCGGGCGCGTGCTGATCGACGGCGTGGATGCCCGCGAGTATCGGCTGGACTCCCTGCGCCGGCAGATTGCGATGGTGCTGCAGCCGCCGCTGCTATTCCCGGTGAGCGTGCGCGAGAACATCGCCTTCGGCCGGCCCGACGCCCGGATCGAGGAGATCGTGGCGGCGGCCAAGGCCGCGCGCATCCACGACACCATCACCCGTCTGCCCCGCGGCTACGACACCGCGGTGGGCGAGCAGGGCGTCACCCTGTCGGAGGGCGAGAAGCAGCGGATCACGATCGCCCGCGCCATCCTGCGCGATTCGCCGATCCTGATCCTGGACGAGCCCACCTCCGCCCTGGACCCGCAGACGGAAGGCTTCGTCATGGAGGCCCTCGAGCAGCTGCAGGCGGGCCGCACCACCCTGATCATCGCGCACCGGCTCTCGACGGTGCGGATGGCGGACCTGGTGGTGGTGCTCAAGGACGGCCGCATCGTCGAGCACGGCTCGCTGGAGACCCTGCTCGCCCGCCGTGGTCCCTTCGCCGCCATGTACGGGTCACAGTCGCAGGAGCCACGGCAGGAAGATTCGCTTGTCATCCCGTAGGCGGGTCGTGGTGCTGCACCTGGCCGGCCGCTATCCTCTCGGCGGCATCGGCTGGCAGGCGCTGCACTACGTGCTCGGCCTCTCCCGTCTCGGCCACGAGGTCTACTACGTCGAGGACTCGGGTGCCCATCCCTACGATCCCCGCGTGAAGAGCGTGGTGGAGGACTCGAGCTACGGGGTGGCCTTTCTCGCCGACGTGATGAGCCGCTTCGACCTGGCCGACCGCTGGAGCTACGTGGACAGGGGTGCGGACGGTGAACACCGGCGAGTGATCGGCACATACCATGGCCTATCACGCCAGCGGCTGGACGACCTGTATCGGAATGCGGACGCGATCTTCAACGTGTGCGGCGCCAACCCACTGTGGGAAGAGCAGATGCGCTGCCCGATCCGCGTCTACGTGGAGACGGACCCTGTCTTCGAGCAGGTGCGGGTGGCCCTGGGCGACCAGCACGCTATCGACGCTCTTGGGAACCATACGCATCACTTCACGTACGGTGAGAACCTCGGACAGCCCGACTCCCCGATCCCCGTCGAGAAGTTCAACTGGCGGCCGACCCGCCCGCCCGTGATTCCCGCGCTGTGGGACGCCACCTGCAATCCGGCCTCCGAGCGCTTCTCGACCGTGTGCACCTGGAAGAACACGGGCAAGGACCTGGCGTTCAGGGGGGAGACCTACTACTGGTCCAAGCACCTCAACTTCCTGCGCCTGCTCGACCTGCCCCGACGCACCTCCCAGCCCCTCGAGCTGGCCCTGGAAGGCGGCGACGCGGCCGCGCGTGACCTGCTGACCGGCCACGGCTGGATCCTCACCGACGCCTTCGAGGCCTCGCACAGCCTGGACGCCTACCAGCAGCACGTCTCCCGATCCCGGGGCGAGTTCACGGTCTCGAAGGACCTGGTGGTCCGGACCCGCAGCGGGTGGTTCAGCGACCGGAGCGTCTGCTACCTGGCCGCGGGCAAGCCCGTAGTGACCCAGGACACGGGATTCGGCAAGTTCGTGCCGACCGGGGCCGGCCTGTTCGCCTTCGAGTCGATGGAGGAAGCCGCGTCCGCCATCGAGACGATCAACCGCGAGTACCCCCTCCACAGCCGGGCCGCCCGTCGAATCGCAGAGGAATTCTTCGGGGCGGATCGGGTGCTCTCGACGCTGTGCCGCGAGGCCGACCTGTAGCGGGCGGTTCGCTGTAACTTCCCGTCCCGTTTGACGATCAGCAGGGTACAAAGCGCTTGGCAACCTGCGTCAGGCTATGCTAAAAGTGCGGAGGGCGGGGCGTCTCGAACCCTGGAGGACTGCCGGCTTGGACGCAGCACTGGAGAAGAGGCAGGTGAAGCGGGCGTACAAGCTCTACGCGCCCGCCTACGACTTCGTCTTCGACTGGATCTTCCACCCCGGCCGTGAGGCCGCCATCCAGCTTCTCGACATCCAGCGCGGCCACAACGTGCTGGAGGTCGGGATCGGCACGGGCCTCAACCTCCCCCTCTACCCCACCAACTGCCGACTGACCGGCATCGATCTCTCCGAGGAGATGCTCCAGAAGGCCCAGGACAAGGTGGTGGAGCTGGGGCTGGGGAACGTGACGCTGAAGACCATGGACGCCACCACCATGGACTTCGGGCAGGGGGAGTTCGACTCGGTGGTGGCCACCTACACCATCAGCGCGGTGCCGGACCCGGTCGGCGTGCTTCGCGAGATGAAGCGGGTCGTGAAGCCTGGGGGCAACATCGTGATCCTGAACCACTTCCGAAGCGAGCGACCCGTGGTGGGCCGCCTCGAAGACCTCGTCGCGCCCGTCTGCACCCGCCTCGGATGGAAGTCGAACCTGTCGCTCGAGCCCCTCCTGCGTCAGGTGGGCCTGATCCCCGAGATCACCACCAAGGTGAATCTGTTCAACGGGTGGCGGCTGATCAAGTGCGTCAACCCTAAATAGACCCGCCTCGCGCCGGGCGCTCGGGCGCCCTACTGGTCGGGGCTCTCCAGCTGACGCCCGGCTTGCCGCAGCAGCACGATCGTCCGGACCTGCCCCGTGGCCGGCTCGAATCGGATGACATCGCCCGCCTGGAGCAGAGCGACACGACCGATCGGCTTGCCCTCGTTCACCACCACCGTGCGGCGATCCACCTCGGACTCGAGCACGCGCCCGCTCCCGCTCACCGCCACGAGCCGTCCGGCTTTCTCGTCGACGTCCAGCACGGTCATCCGTCCGCCCGGGCCCGCCATCGTCAGGTGCGCGGTATCGAGCGCAGGGTTGGAAGACTCTGCCGGCGCGATCGTGTCCCAGACCGGGTCGCGCTCGACGACGCCGAGGCGCAGCGTGGACACGGCCGCGCGATCCATGCCCGCACGCTCGGTCAGCATCTCGAGTCCGCCGAGGGCAACGAGACAGACTGCCACCGCGAAAACGATCAGCACTCGTCCGGTCATCGCGTTCATGTCAGTGGCCCTCCTCGGGGTCGGAGAGAGCATCGGGAATGCCACGCGCTGTAAGGGCTAACCGGCTGGAATCACTCGCAACTCTTGCGCGCCATCGAGCCCGGCGCGGGCATCCTGCCTCGACCGGGCCGGCCCGGCGGAGAAATGCCCGAAGAAGCCCGCGCGCGGCCAACCGACGTGCGCTTACTCGGTGAATCGGGAGAGTTGCAGCCCGGTGGGGGGCTTCGCCATCATGAGCGCGTGAGCTCCGCGGTCGCGAGCGAGGGCGCATCGCCGTTGCGTGCCGGGCTCCGGCTCACCCTGGCCATCGTCCTCGCCCTGCCCGTCGTCACGACCGCGTCGTCGATGATTCTCACGAGCGCCTTCCTGCTCGAGTTCCTCGGCCAGGGACGCTGGCACCCGCTGACCGTGATCAGCCCGGAGCCCGCCGTGCGCGCGCTGGATGCCTCGACCGGATCCGGTGGACCGGTCGCGGTGGATCTCTACGCATGCCCGGCGCTCCTGCGGCCGCCCGGCCTGGTGCTCGTGCACGGCCTGTCCCGGGCAGGCAAGGACGACGCGCGGCTCCGCGACGCCGCGCGGCTGCTCGCGCGAGCCGGCTGGGCGGTCGCGGTGCCGACGGTGACCGGGCTCACCGCGCTGCGGCTACGGCCCGAGGACGCCGGCGCCGTCGGCGCCGGCGTGCAGGCGCTCCGCGCCGCCGGTTACGAGCGAGTGGCCGTGCTCGGCATCAGTCTCGGCGCCGGCCCCGCGCTGCTGGCCGCCGCGGACCCGTCCGTGGCGCCCGCCGTGTCGGCGGTCCTCGCGCTCGGCGGCTACGCTTCCGCGATGGAGCTGCTCCGCTACACGCTCACCGGCGCCTACGCGTACGACGGCGTCACCGGACGCCGGCCGGTCCTCGAGGACGCCATCGCCGAGTTCTCCCGAGCCAACGCCGAGCTGGTGGGCGAGACCGGACGCCGCCTCGTGGACAATCGCGATCCGGCCGCGTTCGATGCGCTGGCCGGCGCACTACCCGAGCACACGCGCGGCCTGCTCGAGGCGCTGTCTCCGGCGCGCGTGGTGTCGGGACTGCGCGCGCCGCTCGTGCTCGTGCACGGCCGGGAGGATCCGGCGGTCCCCTTCACCGAGAGTCTCCGGCTCGCGGCGGCGGCTCGCGCGGCGGGTCGTCCCGTGCGGGTCGCCATCGTGGGCGCGGTGGCGCACGTGGAGGCCGGGCGCCTCGCCGAGCTCGGCGATCTCGCGCGGCTGTGGGCCGCGTTCTTCGCCTTCCGTCGTGATGCGGAGCGCTGAGACGGGCGCCTACCTGGGCGGGCTCAAGTTCATCAAGGCCATCGCGTCGCGCACCGGCTGGTAGTCGCGATCGCTGGCCTCGATGAATCCGTCGATGTCGTAGATCTGCTTGAGCAGGGCGGCGTACTCGGGCGACTTGATGGACAGCAGCGCGCGCTTGACCCGGGCCACCGGGTCCGCGGGCAGGTCCGGTCGCGCGCAGATCCCGGCCTCCGGGATCTCCGGCGTCTCGCCCACGAATCCCAGCTGGGCGATCAGCGCGGGGTCCTTGAGGTGCAGCTCGGGCGCCTTGTCGAAGGAGGCGGCCGCGTCCACCCGGCCGCGCAGCACGGACTGCAGCGCGGCCTCGTGCGTGCCGGTGAAGAGCGCGTCCTTGAAGAAGCTCTTCGGGTCGCGATCCCGCACGAGTCCCTGCTTGATGAGCAGGACCATCGGATAGATGTAGCCGGACGACGACGCGGGATCCACGAAGGCCACCGTCTTGCCGCGCAGATCCTCCACGCGCCGGATCCCGCGGTCCTTGCGGACGTAGAATCGCGCGGTGTAGGCGGTCTTGCCCTGCCACACGTCGCGCACCAGGATCTGACAGCCGGCCTCGCGGTTGGCCAGCACATAGCCGACCGGATGGACGAAGGCCAGGTCGACGCGCTTGCTTCGAAGCGCCTCGATCACCCCCGCGTAGTCCGAGGCCACGATCGCCTTCACGGGAACGCCGGAGATCCGGGTGATCGCCTGGGCGAACGCGTCGCCCGCTTCCTTCAGCGCGGTCGGGTCGCGGGACGGCGTCAGGGCCAGCGTGAGCTGCGTCTGCGCGCCACCGGCGACAGCGCCGAGCAGCAGGGCGGACAGTGTGAGCAGGATCGCCAGTGCGGAACGAGCGATGCGCGCGATCACGCCACGCCCTAGGCGCCTTCCCTTGCCGCGGGCCGGATCGACGTCGCGGAGCGGTCCCGCTTGATGCCCCACGCGCCGAGGCGAGCGATCAGCGTGTTGCGATGGACGCCGAGCCCCTTGGCCGCGCGACTCTGGTTCCAGTCCTCGCGCTCGAGAGCGCGCAGCACGTAGGCCTGCTCGAAGCGATCGCGGGCCTCCTTCAGGCTGAGCGGCGCCGCGTCGGTCTCGCCGCGCCCCGGAGCCACCTCGTTGATGGCCAGATCGAGCGGCAGGTCGTCCAGCCGGATCACCGGCCGCGTGGCGAGGGCCACGCTGCGCTCGATGATGTTCTCCAGCTCGCGCACGTTGCCGGGCCAGTCGTAGGCGTCCAGGGCCACCAGGGCCCCGCGCGAGACGCCGCGCACGTCCTTCTTGAACTCCTGGGCGTACTTGCGGATGAAGTGCGCGGCGAGGTCCGGCAGATCGCTCTTCCGCTCCCGCAGCGGCGGCACCGTGATCGGCACCACGTGTAGCCGGTAGTACAAATCCTCGCGGAACGTCCGGGCCCGGATCGCCTGGCGCAGATCGGTGTTGGTCGCGGCGATCACGCGCACGTCGACCTGGATGGTGCGGGTCCCGCCCAGATGCTCGATCTCGCGCTCCTGGAGCGCACGCAGCAGCTTGGCCTGCAGGTCGATGCGGAGGCTGCCGACCTCGTCGAGGAAGAGCGTGCCGCCGTGGGCCAGCTCGAACTTGCCCAGCTTGCGCGAGTGCGCGCCGGTGAAGGCGCCCTTCTCGTGGCCGAACAGCTCCGACTCGAGCAGGGTGTCCGGGATCGCGGCCAGATTCACGGCCACGAACGGCTGCGCCCGGCGGGGGCTCTGATTGTGGATGGCGCGCGCCACCAGCTCCTTGCCGGTGCCGCTCTCCGCGGTGATCAGCACGGTGGCCGGGGTCTGGGCGATCCGAGCGATCGTCTCGTACAGGCGCACCATGCGCGGGTGGCGGCCCACCAGCTGATCGAAGCCGTGAGCCCGGTCCAGCTCGGCGCGCAGGTAGCGTACCTCGCGCTCCAGGCCGCGCTGCTGGGCAGCCTGGCGCACGAGGGTCAGGATCTCGTCGACGTCGTAGGGCTTGGCCACGTAGTCGTAGGCGCCGGCCTTCATCGCGTCGACCGCCATCCGCAGGTGCGGATCGGCGGTGATCAGGATGACCGGGATCGAGTCGTCGATGGCGAGGATCCTGGGCAGCACCTTGGAGCCCGGTTCCCCCGGCATGCGGACGTCCAGCAGGGCCACGTCCACCTGCCGCTCCGCCAGCACCGCGAGCGCGGAGGGGCCATCCGCGGCCTCGAGCACCTCGAACTCGTCCTGCAGGATGAGCTGGAGGGATTCGCGGACGCCCGGCTCGTCGTCGATCGCCAGCACCACCGGGCGGGGTCGGTAGGCCGCGGCCCCGTCACCCGGCTCGGCCGTGTCCTTCCGTAGACACTGCTGACCCTTCACGCGCGCTCTCCTTCCATCCCCGGACAGTGAGCGGCACCATAGGGAGCGGCGCGAGAACTGTCAAGCGATTTTCGTCAGGGCTTCGGAGCGGTCAGCATCACGTACTCGTTCCGGCCACCGCCTCGCTGGAGATACACCGGCACCGACTCGCCCGGCTTCAGCGCGGCCACGATCTGCCTGAAGACGGCAGGATCGCTCACCGGCCGGCGGCTGACCTCGATGATGGCGTCACCCGGCTTGATGCCCGCCGCGGCGCCCGGGCTGTCCGGGGCGACCTCGGTCACCAGCAGACCGCTCCGGGCCGAGAGGCGATACTGCCGCGCGGTGTCGGGCGTCAGCGGCTCGACCGAGAGCCCCAGGATGTCGTCGCCGCTCTCCGCCGCGGCCAGCGCCTCCTCGCTCGGCTGCTCGCCCACCTTCACGCTCAGGGTGACGTTCTTGCGGTCGCGCACCACGGTGAGCGGCGCCGGCTTGCCCGGCTCGATCGCGGCCACCCGCTTCTGAAGATCCGGCACGTCCTTGATGGCGGTGCCGCCGAACTCGACGATGATGTCACCCGGCCGCAGACCGCCCGCCGCGGCCGGGCCGTCCTTCATCACCTCGGCCACCAGCACGCCCGCGTCCTCCTTGACCCCGAACCCGGCGGCCAGCTCGGCGGTCAGGTCCTGGATGACCACCCCCAGCCAGCCGCGGACGACGCGGCCGCGCGCGATGAGCTGCGTCGTGATGTCGCGTGCCATGTTGATCGGGATCGCGAAGCCGATGCCCTGCCCGCTCGAGACGATGGCGGTGTTGATGCCGACCACGCGCCCGTCGAGGTTCAGCAGCGGGCCCCCCGAGTTGCCGGGGTTGATCGACGCGTCGGTCTGGATGAACGCCTCGTAGGTCGCGACCCCCACGTGGGTGCGGCCGGTGGCCGAGATGATCCCGGCGGTCACGGTGCGGTCCAGGCCGAACGGGTTGCCGATCGCGATGGCCCACTGCCCCACCCGCAGACGGTCGGAGTCACCCAGCTCGGCGACCGGGAGCGGGCCGGGCGGGTTCTCGATGCGGAGCACCGCGAGGTCGGTCCTCCCGTCGCGGCCCACCAGGGTCGCCTTGAACTTGTGGCCGTCGGAGAGCCGCACCTCGATCTCGGTGGCGTTCTCCACCACGTGGTTGTTGGTCACGATGTAGCCGCGCGCGTCCACGATCACGCCCGACCCGGCCGCGCGTCCTTCCTCTCGCGGATTGCGGCGGCGGAAGAACCGCTCGAACAGCTCGGGGCCGAAGAACTCCTTGAACCGCTCCTCGGTCTCGGGCGACGGCCCCGCTTCGGGCTGCGCCTCGCGCTTGACCTTGACGCTCACGTTGACGACCGAGGGCGTGGCCCGATCCGCGACGGAGACGAAGGCGTCCTCCAGCGCGCGCAGCAGCCGCTGCGAGTCCGGGGCGGGGAGCGGTGGGGCCGGCGGCGCGTCCCGGGGCTGCGCGGAGGCCGTGGGCGCGAGCAGGCCGACGATGGCGGAAACCACGAGCATCCAGGTCGAGGCGCGACGGCTGATCATCATCTCGGGCCTCCGCGCGACATCTTACCGCCGGGGTGGAGCGACGGCCAGCGAGCCGTCGCGGAGCGTCAGCTCGAGGACTCGGGCGGTGGTCGCGGTCACCGGCGCGCGGCGCCCGCGTCGCACGCCCGCGACCCAGATGACGTGGCCACCCGCCTCGACGAGCGGCGTACGCGGGCGTTCCCAGCGCGGTACCCCCGCGTCGATCAGGAAGGACTTGAGCCTTCGCAGCGCGCCGGGGCCGGACGCCGGAGCGCCGAACGGGGAGAACACATCGCCGCGGCGCCGGGCCCGGACGGTGAGGGTGGCCGGCAGCGCATCGGCGTCGAAGGCCACCCGCCCGGCCGCGCGCGGCACGACGTAGTCGCGATCGCGCACGACGATCGACGCGGTCAGGCACCGGCCAATCTCGGGCAACGCCAGATCGCCGGGCGGCGACCACACGCGTGCCGCGAGGGCGGGCAGCGTGGCCGGCCCGACCCGGATCCGCCGGCCACTCCGCTCGGCGACGAGTCGGCCCAGCCGCACCGTCCGCCGGCGGGGCGCCTCACCGACCAGCGCGCGAATGGCTCGCTGCGCCGGGCCACGCAGCGGCCCCGTCTCGCCCTGCGCGGCCGCGGCCTGCCGCAAGATCTCCGCACCCAGCTCCACGGCGCCGGCCCCCAGCGCGGACACGTCGAGCGTGATGCCGACGGGCTCGCGCGTGGCCAGGCGCTCCAGATCGCCCCGAGCGCGGGCCTCGAGGTCGGCGACGACCGCGCGGGCGGCGGCGGCCGAGCGACACAGCGCCTCCACCGACGAAGTCCCGGTGAGCCCGGCCATGAACGGCAGCAGATCGTGACGGATGCGATTGCGGAGGAATCGCACGTCGCGGTTGCTCGCGTCCTCGACCCACGTCAGCCCTCGCCCGCGCAGATGCTCGACGAGCTCGGCCCGGCGCGTCTCGATCAGCGGGCTGATCAGCCATCCTCGCACCGGGGGGATCCCCCCGAGCCCGCGCGGGCCGGCGCCCTGCAGCAAGCGCATCAGCACCGTCTCCGCCTGATCGTCGGCGGTATGCCCGGTCGCGATCCGGGTGGCGTCGACCGCCCGCGCGGCCCGCTGCAGCGCCGCGTGCCGCGCCCGCCGGCTCTCGGCCTCGAGCCCGTCCCACGGCGGGCCGCGCTTCACGGCCACGCGCTCGACGTGCGCGGGCAGTCCGAGCCGGGCGGAGAGCGCGAGCACGAAGTCGGCATCGGCGTCGGACTCCGGGCGGAGACCATGGTGGACGTGGACGACGCTCACCGCGAGCCCGAGCGAGGCGCGCAGCTCACCGAGGACGTCGAGGAGGGCGACCGAGTCGGCCCCGCCGGACACGGCGGCCAAGACACGTTCGCCGTCACCGAGCATGCCGTGACGGCGAATGGTGTCGAGGACGCGGCCGGCGAGACTACTGGCGATGGTCACACTGCAGGCCGACCCAGACCTCGCCGTCCTCGAAGTGCTCCTTCTTCCAGATCGGCACCGTCTCCTTCAGGGTGTCGATCGCGAAGCGGCACGCCTCGAAGGCCTCGCCCCGGTGGGGCGAGGAGACGGCGATCATCACGCTCGACTCGCCGATCTCCAGGCGGCCGATGCGATGGACGAGCGCGATCCGGCTGACGATCGGCCAGCGCTCGCGGATGGTACGGCCGATCTCGCGCATCTTGGCCAGCGCCATGGGGCCGTGGGCCTCGTACTCCAGGAACTTCACGCGCCGGCTGCCGGTCTGGTTCCGCACCACTCCCGAAAACAAGGCCAGGGCCCCCGCCCCCGCATCCTCCACCGCCTGGGCGACCGCTCGCTCCGACAGGGGCTCGGTGGTGACTTCGATCCAATCCGAATCGGATCCGTCCGCGCCGCCGCTCACCGGGGGGAACAGGCAGAGCTCGTCGCCGTCTCCCAGCGGATGCTCGGCGGCCACGTAGTCGTTGCGGAGCGCGAAGAGCGTGAAGGGGCGGTACGGCAGGAGGACGGGAAGCTGCTCGGTGACGGCTTCCCAGGCTCGCTCGACGGTGCCCCCATCCGGAAGCTCGAGGTCCAGCGAGTCACGGCCCGCTTCCTCGCGATAGCGGGCGAACAGCCGGACCTGCACCTTCATCGAGCGAACCTGGGCCTCGCGCGGCGTTCTAGAACTGGTGCGACGAGCCGCAGCCGCAGGACGACTTCACGTTCGGGTTCTTGATGGCGAACCCGGCGCCCAGCATGTTGTTGTCGACGTAGTCGATCTCGCTGCCCTGCAGATACGGGGCGCTGTGCGAGTCCACGAAGACCTTCACGCCGTTCGACTCGACGACGTTGTCGCCCTCGCTCGCCGTGTCGTCCCACCCCAGCTCGTACGACATGCCGGAGCACCCGCCGCCCACGATGCGGATCCGCAGGCCCCACTCGGGCTTGCCCTCTTCGAGCCGCAGATCCGAGATCTTCTTGGCGGCCGTCTCAGTCAACGTGATCATTCCTGCCTCCTTGGGCTCGTCCCTGGCCCGTGGTGTAAGACTGCGACCTCATTATAGCAGAGGGCTCCGAGCCCCGCGGGCCGCCTCACAGGATGCCCCCCGCGGGCAGCAGGGTCATCTCCTCCAGCGTCGCGTTGGGATCGAGCGCGGCCATCAGAAGGGCGGCCTCGGCGACCTGATCGGCCCGCAGCATGCGCTCCCGAGCGGGCGCCCCGGACGTGGCATCCCACAGCGGAGTGTCGGTGGCCCCCGCCGACAGCACCCCGACGCGCACCCCGTGGGCACGCATCTCCTCGGCGAGCACCCGCGAGAAGCCGAGCAGCCCGTATTTGGACGCGGTGTAGGCGGCGCTGCCCGTCAGCGATCGGCTGGTCACCACCGATCCGATGTTGATGATCGTGCCGCGATGCTGGACGATCATCGCGGGTAGCACCGCCCGGCAGCACAGGACCGCGCCGCGCAGGTTCACCGCGAGCATTTGATCCCAGTCGTCCAGCTTGGAGTCGGTCACCGGGGCGAAGGTGGCCACCCCGGCCGCGTTGACCAGCAGGTCTACCCGCTGCCACTCGCCGAGGGCCCGCCGTACCAGCGCCTCCACCGCGGCCTCCTGCCTCACGTCGGTGGGCACCACAAGGGCGCGGCCGCCGCCTTGCCGGATCTCCCGCGCGACCGCCTCGATCTCGGCCGCCGAGCGGGCGGCCAGGACCACCGAGGCGCCCTCACGGACGACGGCGCCGGCGATCGCGCGGCCGATGCCGCGGCCGGCCCCGGTGACGACCGCGACCCGTCCGGCGAGCCTCACACCATCATTCCGAGGCGAGGCCGGATCAGCTCCATGAACTCGGCGCGCGTGCCCGCGTTGTCCCGGAACGCGCCGAGCATGGCCGAGGTCACCGCCTTCGAGTTCTGCTTCTCCACCCCCCGCATGAGCATGCACATGTGCAGGGCCTCGATCACCACCGCGACGCCGCGCGGCTGCAGCACGTCGTTCAGGGTGTGAGCGATCTGGGTGGTCAGGCGCTCCTGCACCTGCAGGCGCCGCGCGAACATCTCGACCAGCCGCGGCAGCTTGGAGAGCCCCACGATCTTCCGGGAGGGCATGTAGGCGATGTGGCATTTGCCGAAGAAGGGGAGCAGGTGGTGCTCGCACATCGAGTAGAGATCGATGTCCTTGACCACCACCATCTCGTCGTACTCCTCGGTGAAGAGCGCCTCGTTCAGGACGTCGTGGACGTCCTGCCGGTAGCCGGAGGTCAGGTATTCCCAGGCCTTGGCCACCCGGACCGGGGTCTTCTCGAGGCCCTCCCGGGTCGGATCTTCGCCGATCTCCTTCAGCAGATCGCGGACGAGGCGCTCAATCATCGACGATCACCTCCCGGCGGCGGGCGCGCCGCAGTACTCGAACACGTTGTTGGCCGTCTCCACCAGGGTCACGCGCCGCAGGATGCCCGCGGGCAGCGCCGCCTCCAGCCAGTCCCAGAAGGTGCGCGCGAGGTTCTCCCCGGTGGTGATCACGCCCGCCAGTGCGGGCACGGTGGCGGAGAGGTCGTAGTGATCGACCTGGTCCAGCACCGCCTTCTTCACCGCCGCGTCGATCACGGTGATGTCGACGGACATGCCGGTGGCCGGATCGAGGGGCCCCGCGACCGTCACCTCGAGCTGGTAGTTGTGCCCGTGCTGACGGAAGCACTGGCCGTAGAGCTCGGCGTTATCCTCGTCGGAGAGCGCCGGGTTCGCGAGCTGGTGGGCCGCGCTGAAGTGGTACGACCGGGTGACCGTGAAATCGGTCATTCGCCGAGGTAGTCCACGTAGAAGGTCGGGTCCTCCCACAGGCGCAGCCGGTGCAGGCGCTCGGCGCCGAGCTTGGGGCCGAGCAGATCCCAGATCACCCGGACCAGGTTCTCGGTGGTGGGGACGGTGCCGGGCGGAAAGAGCGGATCCTGGTTCAGGTCCGCGTGGTCGAAGCGGCGGATCACCGCCTCCCCGACCACCCGCTTCAGCTCGCCCAGATCCATCACCATGCCGGTGCGCGGGTCGATCTCGCCGCGCACCGTGACCTCGAGGCCGTAGTTGTGCCCGTGCGCCACCGTGAGCGAGCCGAAGACGCGCGCGTTCTCCTCGGCGCTCCACTCCGGGCGCCAGTAGCGGTGGCCCGCCGAGAACGTGAACTTCCGCGTCGCGTACACCATTCCCCTCAGCCTCCTCGTGCCCGCTGTCCCAGGCGATCCTGGGTGGAGTGTACCGCGCTGAGGAAGCGGTCGGCGACGTGCCGCGGCGAGAAGCCGAGCACCCGGCGACGGCCTTCCTGCCCGAGTCGCCGGGCCAGCGCGGGGTCGGCGATCAACCGCTCGAGGGCCTCTGCGATCGCGACGGGGTCGCGGGGCGGAACCAGCAGCCCGGTCGCGCCGTCCAGCACGACCTCCGGCACCGCGGCGATCCGGCAGGCCACCACCGGCAGCTCCGCCGCCATCGCCTCCAGGAACACGATGCCGAAACCTTCCTGCACCGACGGCAGACAGAACAGGGACGCGTTGGCGTACTCCTCGGCCAGGCGCTCCCGGGTGAGGTCGCCCAGCAGCACCGCGGCCTCGCCGAGCCCCAGCTGGGCGTGGAGACGGCTCACCGCCGGCCATTCGGGTCCGCGGCCGACGATCCGCACCGACGCCTCGGGGATCCGCGCCCGCACGATCACGGCGGCACGCAGCAGGTCTTCGATCCGCTTGCGGGGATACATGCGGGCCACGCACAGCACCACCGGACCGCGGGGCGCGCGACGCGGGGCGCGCCAGAACTGATCGTCCCAGACCTCCAGATCGATCGGCTCCGGCACCACCGCGATGCGATCGGGCGGCACCCCGTACTCGCGCTGCGCCACCTCGGCGCAGTAGCGGCTCGTCACCATCACGAGGTCGGCGCGCTCCACGTTCCGGCGCTCCCAGCGCGCCTGCAGGGTGAGCAGCGCGCGCACGCGGCCCCGCTCGTTCTTGAGCTCGTCGGCGATGATGCCCTTCAGGCTCGCCACGAACGGCAGCGCTCGTCGGCGGGCCCACAGAAAGCCGTCGAGGTCCACCCCGAGGACCAGGTCCGTATCCCGCGGGGGCCGGAGATAGACCCCCGCGTTGTAGAGCCAGCGATCGAGCGTGTGGAAGCCGGTGCGCCGGCCGAGCGGGCGTACCGAGACCTGGTGGCCGAGCTGGGCCAGCCCCTGGGCCAGCCCCGCGATGCCCACGAACGTGCCACTCCCCTCCAGCGGATTGAGGGGAGTCGAGGAGAGGACGGTGATCCGCAGAGGCTACCGCCCCTGGAACCGGGGCGCCCGCTTCTCGAGGAAGGCCCGCGTGCCCTCCCGGTAGTCCTCGCTGTCGAACGTCGCGATGCCGAGATTGCGGAGATGATCGCGATGGGCGTCGGTGATGCCGTCGAAGATCGCCTGCACCTGCGCCTTGGTCCCGCGCACCGACAGCGGCGCGTTGGCCGCGACCTTCTTGAGATACTCGTAGGTGTACGACTCGAGCTCGCCGGCGGGAACCAGCCGCTGGATGAAGCCGATGCGCAGAGCCTCCTCGGCGTCGACGGTACGGGCGGAGTAGAGGATGTCCTTGGCGTACGCCGGCCCGACCAGGTCGACCAGCTGGTGGACCGGATCGAGCCCGTAGATGATGCTGAGCCGCGCGGCCGGGATGCCGAACTTCGAGCCGGCCGCCGCGAAGCGCAGATCGGCCGCCATCGCGAGGGCCATCGCCCCGCCCATGCAGTAGCCGAACACCATGGCCACCGTGGGCTTCGGGCACACGCGGATCGAGGAATAGGCGGCTTCGGTCTGCTTGTTGTAGTTGAGCGCGGTGGCGGTGTCCTTGCGGTTCTCCTGGAACTCGGAGATGTCCGCGCCCGACGCGAACGCGTCGGTGCCCGCGCCGCGGTAGACAATCGCGCGCACCGAATCGTCCTTGGACAGGCGCTCGGTCACCATGGCGATCTCCGACCACATGGCCAGGCTGATCGCGTTGCGCATCTTCGGCCGGTTGAACACGACGGTGGCAATCGGACCGTCCTGCTCCACCAGGATGTGGTCGCTCATATCGTCTCTCCCTTGTGCTGCTCGATGACGCCGTCGGCCATCAGGCTGTCCACGGTGGCCGCGTCGTAGCCCAGGGACGCCAGCACTTCGCGGGTGTGCTCTCCGGTCATCGGCGCGGCCCGCTCCACCCGCGCCGGCGTTCGGGAAAGATGCACCGGCAGCGCCAGCACCTTGTGCGGACCCCAGGCCGCGTTGCTGACGCTGCGGACGAGGTTCGCCGTCTGAATCTGCGGATCCGCGAAGACCTGGTCGACGGTATTGATGGGGCCGCACGCCACGCCGACCGCGTTGAGCATCTCTACCCATTCGGCGGCGGGCCGGGTCGCGAAGATCTCTCCGAGGACGGCGTCGAGGGCTTGCCGATGCTTCACCCGTGAGAGCATCCCGGCGAATCGCGGATCGTCGACGAGGGCGGGCCGCTCCAGCACCTTGCAGAAGCGCCGCCACATGTCGTCGTTGCCGACGGCCAGATTGAAGAACTGATCGCGAGCACGGTACACGCCCATCGGCGCGGTCAGCGGATGGTGATTGCCGACCGGCGGCGGCACCTCGCCGGTGTTGACGTACTTGGCAGCCTGGAACGACAGGCTGCCGGTCAGGGCCTCGAGCAGCGAGGTCTCGACCCGCTGGCCGCGGCCCGACGTCTCGCGCTCCAGCAGCGCGGTGAGGATGCCCAGCGCCGCGAAGTAGCCGGCCAGGAGGTCGCCGATCGGAATGCCCACGCGGAGCGGCGCGCTCTCCTGGGTGCCGGTGAGCCACATGAGCCCGGACATGCCCTGCACGATCTGGTCGTACCCGGGACGGTCACGATAGGGGCCATCCTGGCCGAAGCCGGAGATGCTCGCGTAGACGAGACGCGGGTTGTCGCGCGAGAGGGTTTCGTAGTCCACGCCCAGCCGATGCTTGACGTCCGGGCGGTAGTTCTCCACGACCACGTCGGCCGAGGCGGCCAGGCGCTTGACGATGGCGACCCCGCGCGGATCCTGGAGGTTGACCGCCACGCTGCGCTTGTTGCGATGCAGGTCGGCGGCGTCGAAGAACACGCGCTCCCGCCCCTCGCCACCCGGCCGCTCGATCCGGACGACGTCCGCGCCAAAATCCGCCAATATTTTCGTGCAGGTAGGGCCGGAGCGGACAGTGGTCAGATCGAGGACGGAGAACCGAGCGAGGGGCCGTCCATCGGTGGGAGTCACGGGGAGACAGTCTAGCGGAGGGGCAACGGGACTTCAACCGATCGGAGGCCGGGTTTGGTGATGATTTGCCGCTAGGTTACGATCGAAACATGGCGTCGCATCCGAACCGAGTCCGCTCATGACGCTCGCGCTGCTCGTCGTCGCCGGCGTGACGTTCTCCCTCCTCTTCGGGCTCGTCCACAAGGTCTCGGAGCGACGAACCAAGCGTCGCCTCCAGCAACAGTGGGAAGAGCGGGAGCGCGCCCTGAACCGCCGGGCGTAGCCGCTCAGCCCCACTCACGCGCTCCTCTCATTCGCTGGCTGCATGGCTCCGCGCCCACGCGCGTCGGCCATCGCGCTCCTCCTTCTGCGGTGCCGCCTCCATCTCCCTTTCCCACTCCCGCTCGGGCGCAGCGGTGACGGGCGGTAGCGCGTCAGGGTCCGCACCCGGAGGATGGGCCGGGCCGCAGCCGCCATGCGGTGCGGCAGACGTGCTCGCCGACGCGGCGCCCGAGCTCCCCGCCGGCCGTCTGGTCGTGGCGCACGTGGATGCCCCCGACCACCCGCGCCTCGTCTACCTGATCCGCGATCGCCTTGAAGCTGTCGTAGGTGAAGGTCACTCCGGGTGCGGTCGCGCTGGTCAGCGTGATGGCGTGCCCGCCCGGCCCGAGCTGGCGCTCGAGCACGAGGCGCGCCGCCCCGCCGGCGCAGGCGTGCCCCGAAGGGTACGCCGGGAAGGGTGGCGTCACGATCAGCGGCATCCAGCTCGGGTCCGCGGCCACCCCGTGCCCGCCCGCGTGAATGGCGGTGACCGGGCGCCAGGTGTCGTGGGCAAACTTGCTGTCCCAGCAGGCGATGAGGCCGTCCGCCATCGCGACGTTGAGCAGCGCGAGCAGCCGGGCGTTCTGCGGAAGCGTCAGCTTCTTGAACGTGCTCACCTGGCGCGCGGCCGGGTTCCAGCCCTGCATGCCCGAGATGATCCAGAAGCGGGCCACGTTCGCGAGCTGGGGGGTCCGCTTCGGGGAGGTCACGCCACCCAGCTCGTACACCTCCCGGAGATCGCGCGCGTACTCGGCGCTGTCCGGCGGCGGCGGAGTCGGGGCCCGGAACTGGTCGGCGCGGGAGAGCGCGAACGGCTTGACCCGCCCCCACTGCGGCCCGAGCGGGGCCGCGGAGGCGGGCGGCGTCGGGATCCAGCGGCCGGCGCGGGCGACGGGTGTGTAGCTTGCGGGCGCGTTCCAGCCATCACCGGCCCGCTGCTCGAGGATCGCCGCGGCGGCCGCCTTGCCGATCCGGATTCCCTCGGCCCTGGCCGGTCCGTCCGGGAGGCCGGCCAGCGCCGTGGTATAGGCCGCGTCCAGGGACGGCGCGGCCGGTGGGTGCAGCGCGGTCAGCGCGGCATGCGCGGCGGCCACCGCCGCCGCGGGCGCGGAAGCGCCGGCCGCCGCGGTCTCCCGCAGGGCGAAGCCCTCGTAGTCCCGCCCTACCGCGGCCACCGCGTCGGCGACCGCGGCCTGGACGATGGCCATGCTCCGCGACTGGACCAGCGGGTTGGCCGTCGCGACGGTTCGCTGCGCGATCTCGTTCCACTGGAGGACCGCGTCCGCTCCGGCGGCGCGGGGAACCGGGAGGGCCGCGGCCAGGACGACGGCGATCATCAGAAGAGCGTGGGGCAGACGGTAGAGCCGGCGATGCGCGATCGAGTGCATGCGTTGGCCTCCTTGCGCGGCGGCGCGGGTTGTGCCATGTCATAGACCTTCGGCGGCCGCCGAGTCACAGGAGACCCGTGGGATTTCTCCAGGAGACGATGAGTGGCGGACGGGCAGTCGGATCAGGCAGTTCGCTTCGGGCCCTACACGTTCGAGGCCTCGATCGGCGAGCTGCGTCGCGGCCGGCGAGTCATCCGGCTCACGCCGAAGGCCGCGGCGGTGCTCTCCACCCTGGTCTCCCGGGCGGGCGCGCTCGTCACCAAGGACGGTCTCTTCGACGCGGTCTGGCCCGGGGTCGCGGTCAGCGATGCCGCGCTGACCTCGTGCATCCAGGAGCTCCGCGACGCGCTCGGTGACGACGCCCGACGCCCGCGCTACATCGAGACCGTTCACCGGAGAGGCTATCGCTTCGTCGCCCCGGTGCCGGAAGCGCGGGCGTACGGCGGGGCGCTCCTGCGCGTGCCGGAGCATCTCGTCGGCCGGGCGCTCGCGCTCGACCGGCTCCGCGCGTGCCTCGACCGCGCGCGAGCGGGGGAGCGTCAGGTCGTGCTCGTCTCGGGCGAGCCGGGCATCGGCAAGACCGCGGTGGTGGAGGCGTTCCTGGCCGGCGCGGCCCGCGAGGGGCTTCCGGTCGGCACCGGGCGCTGCATCGACCACTACGGCGTCGGCGAGGCCTACCTGCCGCTGCTCGAGGCCCTCACCGGTCTCGGGCGCGTGCCCGGGTGTCGCCTCGTGCCGATCCTGCGGCGCCACGCGCCGACGTGGCTGGCTCAGATGCCGTCCCTCGTCGAGCCGGCCGAGCTGCGGACGCTCCGGCGCACCACCGCGGGGGCCACGCGGGAGCGCATGCTGCGCGAGCTGGCCGAGGCCATCGAGACCTTCACCGACCGCGCGCCGCTCGCGCTCTGGCTGGAGGACCTGCACTGGAGCGACGGGTCCACCCTCGACTGGCTCGCCTACGTGACGCGGCGGCCCGGACCTGCACGGCTCCTCGTGATCGGGACGTACCGGCCGGTCGCGACGACGCCGGGCGGGCATTCGCTCCATGCGGTGCTGCGAGAGCTGGTGGCCCGCGAGCCCGGGCACGAGATCGTCCTCGATCTCCTCGAGGAGGCGGCGGTGGCACGGTATCTCGTCGAGCGACTTGGGCCGCGCCCCGGGTCCGCCGCGAACGACGGCGCCGCGGATCGGCTCGCCGTGCTCGCCCGGCTCGTCCATCGTCGGACGGAGGGCAACCCGCTGTTCATGGCCAGTGCCATCCAGGACCTCATCGGGCGCGGGATCCTGGTCCAGGCCGATGGGGGCTGGCGTCTGACCGAGGAGCCCGAGATCCTGGAGCTGACGATCCCCGACGACGTGCGGGCGGTGATCGCGCTCCAGTTTGGCCGCCTCTCGGACGACGAGCGGCGCGTGCTCGAGGTGGCGAGCGTGGTCGGGCTCGAGTTCTCGGCCGCCGCGGTCGCGGCGGGCGCGGGGTCCCCGGTGGCGGACGCGGAGGGGAGCTGCGCCGCCCTGGCACGTCCGGGCGCGTTCCTGGTCGCGCGCGGGGCCGACGCCTGGCCGGACGGAACCGCGGCAGAGCGATACGGCTTCCGCCACTGGCTCCACCGGCAGATGGTGTACGAGCAGATTGCAGCCGGCCGGCGCGCCGAGCTGCACCGGCGGATCGCGGAGCGCCTGGCCGTCGCGCACGGCGAGCGGGCGGATGAGATCGCGCTGGAGCTGGCCGCGCACTTCGAGCGTGGACACGACGCGCGCCGCGCGGTGCACTACCTGCGGCGCGCCGCCGCGGTGACGACCCGGCGGGGCGCGGCCCAGGAGGCGCGCGCACACCTCGTGCGGGCGCTCGACCTCCTGCGGGCACTGCCCGCCGTGGAGGAGACGATGCAGCAGGAGGTGGCGCTCCAGATCGCCCTCGGCGGATCCCTGATGGCCACGCGCGGCTGGGGCGCGCCCGAGGTGGAGGAGCCGCTCGCGCGGGCGCAGGCCCTCGCCGAGCGCCTCGGCGACACGCCGCGCCTCTTTCCCGCTCTCTGGGGGCTGTGGCTGTTCCGCTGGGGACGCGGTGAGCTGGCGACCGCGGAGGAGCTGGGCGAACGCCTGCGCGTCCAGGCGGAGCGCTCGCGCGAGCCCGCCCTCGTGCTCCAGGCGCACCACGCCTTGTGGGCCACCCGGCTGATCCAGGGTGCGCCCACGGCCGCGCTGGAGCACGCCCGCCACGGCATCGCGATCTACGAGCCTCCGCACGCCGCGCTGGCCGCGGAGTACGGCAACCACGACCCCGGGGTCTGCGCACAGGTCATGGCCGCCTGGACTCTCGAGCTGCTCGGCGAGTCCGGCGAGGCGGCGGCCGCGAGCCGCAACGCGCTTGACCTCGCCGGGCGGCTGCGGCATCCGGTCACCGAGACGCTCGCGCTGGTGTTCGCCGCGCACCTGCACTGCTTCCGCGGCGACGCCGAGGCGGTCCTGGCCCATGCCGGTCGCGCCGTGGCGCTGGCGCGCGAACAGGGGTTCGGGCTCTTCCTGGCCTGGGCCGAAACGGTGCACGGCTGGGCGCTGGTCGAGACGGGCCGCCCGGAAGAAGGGGTGGCCCAGATGCGCGGCGCGATCGCCAGCGCGCGCGCCTCGGGCTCCGCCCAGCTCCAGACGTACCTGCTCGCCACCCTCGCCGCCGGGCTGCTCCGCGCCGGAGCGCCGGACCCGGCGCTCGACGTCGTCGGCGAGGCGCTCACCCTCGCGGCCCGCACCGGCGAGCGCTTCCTGGAGGCGGAGCTGCATCGGCTCGAGGGCGAAGCCGGCCGGGCGATCGGTCGCGGAGGCACGCCCGGGGCGCGAGCGCCGCAGGAGTGCTTCCTGACCGCGCTGGAGATCGCACGACGGCAGGGCGCGCGCGGGCTGGAGCGGCGGGCCGCGGCCAGCCTCGCCGCGTGGTCCGGCGCAGACGCGCGCCCGCGCTGATGCCCTCGCGCGCGCTCGCCACCCTGCGTCGGAATCCGTCCGGCGCGCTGCTGGCCGTCTACATCGTCGGTCGCGCCGAGCCCCAGGACGTCAAGAGGCGTTTGGAAATGTGGTGGCGGCGGGAGGACTCGAACCTCCGACACGGGGCTTATGAGACCCCTGCTCTGCCACCTGAGCTACGCCGCCTGGATAATCAGATCAATAACTTGCAGCAGCGACGGATTCTACCACGGCGCGGCAGACGTTCCGGGAATTGTGCCTGGCGCGCGGGCTGGGGTAGAGGGAGAGCGGTCGGAGGGCGGGCAGACGCGAACGTCAGGCGGGCGACGGCAACCGACGGCCGGGACTCAGGCTTGCGGCTTCCGCGGGCCCGGGCACCGCTCGCCGCCCAGCTGTTGCGCGGCGATCGGACGCCAGCAGCCGACACAGAGGGCGAGACCGTCGGGAATCTGTGAGTAGGCCCACGACGGGCGGTGTCCGTGAGTCGTCGGCTCCTCGCCAAGGTCGTGCAGATCCCTGGCCGCACCCTCGATCAGGGTGATGTCGCCGGCCGTTACCACGAGCGGCGGAGTTTCGATCGCTTCCAGCTGGTCCATCGCTCCCTCCTGCTAGGCCGACGCCTCCCGGCGCCCGCCCGTCTGCTCCTCTCCTCAGTCCGACGTTGTCAGCTCCCTCGGAGCTTGCTCTTCTGCCGGGCGGTGGTGCGCCGACTCACGAGACCGCGCGGCGTCCCCTTCGGACGGCGGGTCGCCGCCGTGCTCCGCTGCGGCGTGCGCTTGCGCTTGGCGGCGCGCTGGGTCGAATCGGTCTTCTTCAAGGGAGCCCAACGCTATCCCACGGCTCGTGAGATGGCAATCGAAAAGCGTGTCGATAAGGACACGGTGGCCCCGACCCACTGGCGCGTCGCCGGAGGTGATCAGGACGTGAGCGAGTCGCTCGCCTCGGCGCGTGGCGGCAGCATTCGCGCGACGGCCTGGCGGAGATCGGCGGCGGGAACCGGCTTCGTGAGAACGGGAGCCGCGAGCCGCATCAGGAAGGACGCATACTCGGGCGTATACCCGCGCGCGATCGAGAAGATGACGGGCGGCGTGCCGCCGCGACACGAATCCTTCAGCAACTGGTAGAAGACGGGTCCGTTGAGCGCCGGCATCTTCAGGTCGCTCAGCACCAGGTCGTAGGCCCGTTCCCCGAGCAGGCTCACCACGTCCGCCCGGGTGGCCGCGGTGTCCACCGCGTGTCCGGCCTCGGTGAGGGCGCGTGCCGCGCCGTCGCGCTCTCGCTCGTCGCCGTCCACCACCAGGATGCGGCACCGAGAGGTCGGGGGGGCGCTCATCGAGCGGCCGAATCGGCCGGACTGTCGCGTCGCCGCAGTCGGCTCAGGACCGCGTCCGCGGCGTGGGTCATCTGACCGGCGAGGGTCTGCAGCGTCTGCTGCAGCTCGTCGCGTTGGGCCCGCAGCTCTTCGTTCTCGGCCCGGATCCGTTGGACGTCATCGACGAGCTCATCGCGCTGGCTCTGCACGGCCTCGGCCTGTCCGTGGACCGCCACCACTTCCTCCAGCCAGCCACCCAGGAGGTCAACGAGCTGTCGGCCCTCGTGGGACCAGCGGGCCAGCGCGTCGCTCATCCGGGGTGCCGTCGGGCCCCCGTTCAGCGGTCCGCGCCCGTTGTGGAATTCGCGGTGCCCGTTCCCCTCTCGCCCCGGAGCCGCGGCGGCGACCGGCTGCGGGGTACGACGGCCCACCGAGACGTCGCGACGGACTCCGGTGGGGGTGAGATCGAGCACGGCGAAGATGCGGATGTAGGGCAGCCGCGCCGCGTCGTTGACGTCGCGGATCCACTGCGGCTCCTCGGCCCCGAATAGACAGAGGCCGCGCGCTTCGGACGGAAAGACCGCGCTGCTGATGTAGCGGACCTTCTTGCCGACACCCTGCAGACGCTCGCAGGCCTTCACGAGGTCGCGCAGATCGGAGCGAAAGCGATCCGGTGGAACCTGGCTGAGGTCCCGCTCGACGGCGAACAGCGGCATCGTTGATTCTCCTCTTTCGTTCGGCAGGTCGGCCGCATCGTAAGGAAGCGATCGTCGCCCGTCAAGGCTTCGCGAACGGTCTAGAAATGCGGCTGCACGCGCGTGCGCGCGTGAATCGCCGCACCGGATGGCCCGCCGCGACGCGGTCGCACCTCGACGGCGCTCCAGTCGCGCTCGTTCGCACGCGGAAGCCCGCGACCGCGCGTCCACGCGTCGAGTTTTCGTGTTGTGGACGAATGGGGATAAGTGGATAAGTGCAGTCGACGCGCCAAAATGGCGTGGACACGCTAAACCCCTTTGCTATAATCCCGCCAGCGTAACGAGCATTCCGTCGGGAGGAGTTGCACATGCTACGCCTCGGGTATCGCGAGTGGATCGAAGAAGACGTTCAGCCGCTCGTGGCGGCGGCTGACGAGGAGGAGGACGAGAAGGACGCCGAGGACGACGACGATCTCGACGACGAGGACGACCTGGACGACGAGGACGACTTCGACGACGACGACGATTTCGACGACGACGACCTGGACGACGACGACGAGGACGATGAGGATGACGAGGACGACGAGGACGCGGACGACGACTAGCTGCGGTGACTGATCGGCGACCCTACCCAGGAGGGAGACGATGGCACTGATGAATGCCGAGGGCTGGCTATTCCTGTTGCGGTGGATCCATTTCCTGGCCGGGATCACCTGGATCGGTCTGCTCTACTATTTCAACCTCGTCCAGACTCCGTTCTTCGCCGAGACCGAGCCGGGAGTGCGCTCGGGAGCCCAGCAGAAGCTCCTGCCGCGGGCGCTCTGGTGGTTCAGGTGGGGTGCGATGATCACCTTCCTCTCCGGCTGGATCTACCTCCTGCACTACTGGCTCGGCATCCGCGGCATCAACGACCCCGGCACCTGGAAGATCCTGCTGGGCGGCCTCCTCGGGTCGATCATGTGGGCCAATGTGTGGTTCGTGATCTGGCCCAAGAACAAGATCGTCATCCAGAACGCGCTCGACACCGCGGCGGGCAAGCCGGCCAATCCGGCGGCCGCTCCGGCCGGCGCGCGCGGCGGCCTGGCCTCCCGCACCAACGTGGTGATGTCCGTCCCGATGCTGTTCTTCATGGGATCGGCCAACCACCTCGCGGGGCTGACCGTCGGCAAGTCGGGCCTGGTCTTCTGGATCGTGGCCCTCGCCATCATGGTGATCGTGGAGATCAACGCCCTGGTCGGCACGCCGGGCAAGGGTCTGGCCAAGCCGCTCGCCACCGTGAAGGGCACCATCTGGTTCGGCTTCATCCTGACGCTCGTCTACTACATCTGGTTCATGATCATGCAGTAGCCGGGCGCGGCGGCGCGCGCGCTCGTCAGGGGACGAGGTCGGACAGCAGCTCGGCCTTGGTCTCTGCGGAGAGGCGGGTGCGCGCGCGCGTGGCTGGGTGATCCACCACCAGATTCACGTCGGCCGATCGGAAGGCCTCGACCGCTTGCGAGGAGAAGGCGAAGCGGACGAAGTGGACGGCGGCCAGCTTCCCCTTCTCTTCGTCGGAATGCCCGGCCTCGAACGAGCCGGGCACCACCCCGCCCCGCGCCGTCTCGAACCAGACGTGTCGACCGGTGTCGATACCCATGAAGCGATCCAGCACCGGCTTGATCTCGTCCTTGTCGGCGATTTCGATGAACAGGGTGGCGGACAGCTCGCCCGGGCCGGGTAGCAGCGCGCTGTACACGTCGATCTCCTCCTGCACCTTCGCGTCGTCGACGATGCGCTCGGCCCGGCACATCTCCTGGATCTGGAACAGGAGGGTCTCGCGATTCTCGAACACGAACGACAGGTAGGGTCCCACCTCGAGCCGCCGTCTCTGCTTGAGCGCGATGACCCGGCGGCGGCGCTCCTCCCGCACCTTCTCGTACTCGAAGAAGTTGACGACGTCGCCGAGCCGGATCATGGACGCCATTCCGGAGCCTCCGGGTCGAGGCCGTAGGCCTCGGCGAGAATCTGGATGGGGTGCCGCGCGACCCGTCCGGTGCCCTGATGAATCTGCAAGGCGGCGAGCGGGCAGTCCGTGGCGACCCGCTCGGGCTTCGCCTCCTCGACGTCGCGGAAGAGCGGCCCGGCCAGCTTCATGGAGAGCTCGAAATACTCCTTCTTCATCCCCCACGTGCCGTCGACCGCCGAGCACCGCTCGATGACCTCCACCGGCGCCCCGGTCAGCCGCAGCACGTCCGCGGAGCGGGTGCCCATGTTCTGCGCCTTCAGGTGGCAGGGCAGCTGATAGCTGATGGTACCCGGCGCGTTGGGGAAGCGCGTGTCGAGCCGCCCCTGGTCGTGCAGTGAGGCGAGGTACTCGAAGAGGTCGCGGGTGTGCGCGGCCACCAGGTCGGCGTCCTCGGAGCCGTCGAGCCAGGGATATTCCTGCTTGAGCATGTACGAGCAGGTCGGCCCCGGCACCACGATCTCCCGGCCCTGCCGCACCTCCTCGGCGAGGCTCTTCACGTTGTCGGCGATGAGCCGCCTGGCCTCGGTCACCGCGCCGCCGTCCAGGTACGGCATGCCGCAGCAGCGCTGGGCGGGCAGGGTCACGTCGACGCCGTTCTTCTCGAGCACCGTCACCGCGGCCTTGCCGGTGGCCGGATCGTTGTACTCCACCGAGCACGTGGCGAAGAGCGCCACGCGGTCCCGCGCGGGCTGCGGACGCCGATCCGGCTTCCGCCCGTCGAACCACCGCGAGAACGTCTCTCGATGGAACGGCGGCAGGGTCCGGCGGGCATGGATGCCCACCGCCATCTCCATGAACTTGCGGTTGACCCACACCGCGTTCATCCAGTTCGAGACCGGGGCGGTGAGGCTGCCGATGCGCCCGACCAGGTCGGTGTTTCCGAGGAAGCGATCCTGCAGGGTCACGCCCTTCGCCCGGGCGTCCGCGGCGCGCGCCCGCAGCATCAGGCGCGGAAAGTCCACCGCCCAGCGGTGCGGCGGGGTGTACGGGCAGTGGTTGAAGCAGAGCTTGCACTGGTAGCAGAGGTCGACGACCTCCTTGACGTCGGCCGCGGGGAGCTTCTCCACGTCGCCGTCCACCGCGTCCACGTCCAGGCGATCGAACATCACCTTGAACGACGGGCAGAGCGGCAGACAGCGCCGGCAGCCTGCGCAGATGTCGTAGACCCGGCGCAGCTCCGCGTCGACGCGGTCGAGCTGCCAGAACTCCGGCGCGCGGATATCGAGTGTCATCGTCCTCTTGCCCGTACAGGATCGCGCGGTCGAGGCGGACCGAGCCGGGGGCGCCGCCACCCGGTCCCGTCCCGACCCGGCGGCCGGCTAGATGGCCTCGGCCGGCTCCTTGCCCGCGACCTGGTTCAGGCCCTTGCTGAACCGGCCGGCGTGCGACTTCTCGGCCTTGGCCAGCGTCTCGAACCACTCGGCCAGCTCGGGATACCCCTCGTCCCGCGCGGTCTTGGCCATGCCCGGGTACATCTGGGTATACTCGTAGGTCTCCCCGGCCACGGACGCCTTGAGATTCTTCTCGGTCTTGCCGATGGGCTCTCCGGTGGCCGGATCGCCCACCTCCTTCAGGAAATCGAGGTGACCGAAGGCGTGGCCGGTCTCGGCGTCGGCGGTGTCCTTGAAGAGACCCGCGATGTCCGGGAAGCCCTCGATGTCGGCGACCCGCGCGAAGTACAGGTAGCGGCGATTGGCCTGCGACTCGCCCGCGAACGCTTCCTTGAGATTCTCGACGCTCTTGCTGCCCTTCAGGGCCTTGCCTGCCATGATGACGTCCTCCTTGGTGGATGGTGACGGGCGGCTCGGAGGCAACGGCCTCCGAGCTACGGGGTCGGGCGTCGCCGGCGTGCCTTGCCTCCGGCACGGCGCTGGCACCCGGCACAGCGGCCGTAGAACTCGATGCGGTGATGCGTGACGCTGAAGCCCCCGTCGGCGGCCACTCGCCCGCACAGCGCCCGGGAGTGGGGCTCGGTGGTGGGCCCGTCCACGTCGGTGATCCGGCCGCAGCCGAGGCAGGTGAAGTGGTGGTGCTCGGTCACGTTGCCGTCGAAGCGGGCGTGGGGGCCCGACAGCTCCTTGACCAGCCCTTCGGCCACCAGCAGCCGCAGGTTGCGATACACGGTGCCGAGGCTCACGCGGGGAAGTCGCCGGCGCACCATGCGGTGGACCCACTCCGCGGTCGGGTGCGATTCGGTCGCGCGGATCACGTCGAGCACCACCCGACGCGGACCGGTG
Organism: Candidatus Methylomirabilota bacterium; assembly: GCA_035315345.1. Taxonomy (NCBI): domain Bacteria; phylum Methylomirabilota (SeqCode); species Candidatus Methylomirabilota bacterium. Next base: position 21,327 of record DATFYA010000080.1, on the reverse strand, counting down.
AGGCGCAGCCCGCGGGCCCGGATCGCGCTCTCCGCTCCCCCCGAACTCTTTTTAGGAATGGTTCTCATTACGATTCGGCAGCGTACGTGACGACCGCGCGCCTGTCAAGGGTCCCGGTATTGAAGGCCCCACATCGGTCGAGTAGACTTTCCATCTCAGGAGGACCGCTCGAATGTCCCAGCCGGTATGGCTCCGGATCGAAGGAGCCCGGCAGAACAACCTGAAGAACGTCTCCGTCGACATCCCCCACGACCGCGTCACCGTCATCACCGGGGTTTCCGGATCGGGAAAGTCGTCGCTGGCCTTCGATACCCTCTTCGCGGAGGGGCAGTGGCGCTACATCGAATCGCTCTCGACCTACGCCCGCATGTTCCTGGAGCGGCTCGACCGCCCGGACGTGGACCGCATCGAGCACATCCGGCCCGCCATCGCGCTCGAGCAGAAGAATCCGGTCCGCACCGCGCGCTCCACGGTGGGCACCGCCACCGAGGTGCACGACTACCTGCGCCTGCTCTTCGCCAAGGTCGGGCACGTGCACTGCCCCACCTGCGGCGCGGAGGCCCGCAGCGACTCCGCGGACCAGGTGGCGGATCTCCTGCTACGCGACCACCCCGGGGCCCGGGCCATGATCTGCTTCCCGCTCGCCCCCGAGGCGACGCGCGATCCCCGGGCGCTCTTCGCGGCGCTGCTGCAGCGCGGCTTCGCCCGCGTCAAGGCGGGCGACGTCGTCTGGGACCTCGCCGAGGTGAGCGCCCGGCCGGCCGGTGAGCCGATCGACCTGGATCCGCGCCGCCTCGCGGTGGTGCTGGATCGCGTCGTGATCGGCCCGGACAGCCGGCGTCGGATCACCGACTCGCTGGAGACCGCGCTGGCCGAGGGCGAGGGCCGCGCCAGCGTCGACTTGCTCGAGCGCGGGGCGGTGCCGGTCAGCCGAGACTTCCATTGCCCGGCCTGTGGCGTGGCCCTGGCCCGGCCGCAGCCCTTGCTCTTCTCCTTCAACCATCCGCTCGGCGCCTGTCCCGAGTGCAAGGGCTTCGGCAACGTGCTGCGCTACGACGAGGCGCGGGTGGTGCCGGATCCGACGCGCAGCTTGGCCGACGGCGCGGTGGAGCCGTGGTCGCACCCGTCGGGGCGCTGGTACCAGAAGCAGCTGCTGAAGGCGGCCCGCAAGCGCGGGGTCGACGTGACGCGGCCCTACGCCGAGCTGACCGCGGAGGACCGCGGCTGGGTATACGAGGGGGGCGGCGGGCTCACCGGCATCCGCGGCTTCTTCGAGGAGGTCGAATCCTACCGCTACAAGCTCCACGTGCGGGTCTTCCTGTCGCGCTACCGAAGCCAGTCGCCGTGCCCGCGCTGCGCCGGCGAGCGGCTGCGTCCCGACGCCCTGGCGGTCCGGGTAGGCGGGGCCAACATCGCCGAGCTCGGACGGCAGACCGTCGAGGAGCTGGACGCCTTCTTCGCCGCCCTGCCCCTGTCTGAATGGCAGCAGACGGTGGCGCGCGACGTCCTGAAGCTCTTGCGGGCCAAGCTGTCCTTCCTCCTGCGCGTGGGCCTGGGCTATCTGACCCTCGCGCGGCAGACCCGCACCCTGTCGGGCGGAGAGGCGCAGCGGATCAATCTGGCCAACCAGCTCGGCGCGCAGCTCACCGGCACGCTCTACGTCCTCGACGAGCCGTCGATCGGCCTGCATCCGCGCGACACCACGCGCCTCGCCGAGCTCTGCCGCGAGCTCGCGTCGGCCGGCAACACGGTGGTGATCGTGGAGCACGACCGGGCGCTGATCGAGGTAGCCGACTACCTCATCGAGATGGGGCCGGGCTCGGGTGAGCGCGGCGGCACCGTCGTCTTCGCGGGATCGCAGGCCGAGTTCCGCAAGGACCCGCGCTCGCTGACCGCGCGCTACCTGAGCGGCCGCGACACCATCCCACTGCCGCTGGCCCGGCGCGAAGGCCGCCGGGCCCTCGTGCTGACGGGCGCGCGGGCTCACAACCTGAAGAACGTGACGGTGAAGATTCCGCTGAACACGCTGACCTGCGTGACCGGGGTGTCCGGCTCGGGCAAGTCCACCCTGGTGCACGACACGCTCTACCGGGCGGTGGCGCGGCACTTCAAGGTCGATTTCGCGGTCGCGGGCACCCACGACGAGCTGCGCGGGCTGCCGCATCTCAAGGGCGTGCGGCTGATCGACCAGGACCCGATCGGCCGGACGCCGCGATCCAATCCGGTCACCTACGTGAAGGCCTTCGACGAGATCCGCCGTCTGTTCGCGAGCCTGAGCCGCGCGCAGACGCTCGGGCTGGGTCCCGGCGCGTTCTCGTTCAACGTGCCGGGGGGCCGCTGCGAGACCTGCGAGGGCGACGGCTTCCAGAAGCTCGAGATGTACTTCGTGGAGGACGTGTACGTAACCTGCCAGGAATGCGAGGGCAAGCGGTACCGCCCCGACGTGCTGCAGGTCACCTACCGGAACCGGGACATCAGCCAGGTGCTCCAGCAGACGGTGGACGAGGCGGTGGCGTTCTTCTCCGCCGAGCCGGTGTTGCAGCGACGGCTGAAGGTGCTGCAGGAGGTGGGGCTCGGATACCTGCGGCTCGGCCAGCCCGCCACCAAGCTGTCGGGAGGCGAGGCGCAGCGGCTGAAGATCGCGGCGGAGCTGGCCGCCAAGCCCACCAGCGATCATCTCTTCATCCTCGACGAGCCGACCACCGGACTGCATCTCGACGACGTGCGCAAGCTGCTGGTGGTGCTCAACCGCCTCGTCGACGCGGGCAACACGGTGCTGGTGGTCGAGCATCATCTCGACGTGATCAAGACCGCCGACTGGGTGATCGATCTCGGCCCCGAGGGGGGCGAGGCGGGCGGCGAGCTGGTGGCCGAAGGAACGCCCGAGCAGGTCGCGCAGGTGTCCGGGTCCTACACCGGCAAGTTCCTCCGCGACCTGCTGCCCCGGCCTAACGGACGAGCCGCGTCCGCCTCGAAGTAATGGATCTCCACCACCTGCTGGAGGCGGCGGGCATCGTCGTCGCCGGCGTCCTCTTCTATTCGCTGGCCTACGGCTGGTTCGAGCCCGACGACCCGCGCCGGCGCCCGCTCTGGGTCGGCGTCCTCGGCCTCGCGTGGGGCGGTATCGCGGTCCTCCTCATGATCTCGCGCATCGAGACGTCCGAGGGAGTCTTCGTCGACGGCCGGGTGATCCCGGTCGCGATCATCGGGCTCTTCGAGGGCTGGGGAGCCGGAATGCTCGCGGCGTTGCCCGCGGTCGCCTATCGGATCTGGCTCGGGGGCAGCGGCACCGTCGCCGGCATCGTGACGGTGGTGGCGGTGGCGACGGCGGCCGGGCTGGCCCATCGCTGGGCCGGCGGCACCACCGCGGTGCGCAGCCGGCACGCGTTCGCCCTGGCCGGGGCCACGTTCCTGATCGTGTTCGCGGGATTCGGCCTGCTGGGCGAGCGCGGTCGCACCATGTTCGCGCGCGTCTGGCCGTCGTACCTCGGGCTGACCATGATCGGGCTTCCCGCCCTGGCCCTGCTGATGGCGACGATCGTCGAGCGGCGCGGCCTGGCCCAGGAGCGCGAGCGATTCCGGGCGGTGCTCGACGGGGCCACCGACGCGATCCGGATCGTGGACGCCGACACCCACGCGATCCTCGATTGCAACCGGGCGGACTGCGAGCTGTCCGGCCTCTCGCGCGAGCAGATTCTCGGACGCGACTCGCGGTCGTTCTGGCCGTCGCCGGCCACGACCGCCGTCGCCGATGAAGCCGGTGCCGATCGGAAGGACGGGATGCCCCGGACGCACGCGGCCCTGTTCGAGACGGCGGCCGGGCGCGTCCTCTCGGTGGACTGCGCCCGGCGCACCGTGGAGTATCGTCACCATCGCTACGAGATCGTGATCTTCCGCGACGCGGCCGAGCGGCTGGCCGGCGAAGACGCCCGCCGCGAGGCGGCGTCGCTGCGCTCGGTGAACCTGCTGGCCCAGGCCGCGGCGCACGAGATCAACAATCCGCTCGCGGTCATCGCGGGCTACGTCCAGATGCTCGAGGATCGGCTGCCGCCCGGCACCGAGGAGAGTCACTGGGCCCGCAACTGCCGCAACGCGGCGGCGCGCATCCGCGACGCGGTCGCGCGGCTGAGTCGGATCGTCCGCGTGGAGGCCACGCACCCCACCGGCACGCTCCCTCCCGTCCTCGACACCAAGCGGTCGTCGGAGAAGCCCCGGGACGATGCCGGCCGCTGACCTCGGCATCCGGCCGAGGCTCTTCTATGGATGGATCGTCGTGGCGACGGCGTTCCTCGTCCTGTTCATGGCCTACGGCACGCAGTACGCCTTCGGGGTGTTCCTCGCCGCCCTCGGCGAGGAGTTCGGCTGGAGCCGGGCGAGCCTCTCCGGCGTCTTCTCCCTGTACGCGTTCGTGTACTCGGTATTCGCGCTCGGGGCCGGCCGCCTCACCGACCGGTGGGGCCCGCGCGCGGTCATCTCGGTCGGGGGCGCGCTGCTCGGCATCGGGCTGATGCTGATGAGCCGGGTCACCGCCCTGTGGCAGCCCTACCTGCTCTACGGAACCGTCGCGGCGCTGGGCATGTCGACGGCCTACGTCCCATGCAACGCCACCGTCGCGAAGTGGTTCACGCGCCGCCGCGGTATCGCGGTCGGCCTCGCCAGCGCGGGCGGCAGCCTCGGCACCTTCGCGCTGCCGCCGGTCGCCCACCTGCTGGTGAGCCATCTCGGCTGGCGCGGAGCCTACGTCGTCTTCGGCGCCGCGGTGCTGGTCGCCCTCAACGGCCTCGGCGTGCTGATGCGGCGCGATCCCGAGACCATGGGGCTGCGGCCCGACGGCGCCCCCGCGGTCGCCGCGTCCCCTCGCTCGGGCCGCCGCTCGGGTGGTTGGACGGTGGCGGAGGCGCTGCGCACCCGCGCGTTCTGGATGCTCTACGGCGTCTTCGCGGCCACGTGGACGCCGGTATTCATCCCGCTCGTGCACCTGGTGCCCATGGCCCGCGGGTTCGGCATCGCGCCGCTGCTGGCCGCCACGCTGGTCAGCGCGGTCGGAGTCGCCGCGATGGCGGGACGCCTGGTGATGGGCGCGGCCTCGGACCGGATCGGGCGGCGTGCCGCCCTCGCGGTCGCCTTCGTCCTTCAGGCCGGCGCCTTCATGGGCTTCTCGTGGTCGAACGAGCTCGCCGCCCTCTACGCGGCCTCCGTCGTCTTCGGCTTCTCGTACGGGGCCGCGTCCGCGCTCTTCACCCCCACCGTCGCCGACTTCTTCGGCCGCGAACACGCGGGGAGCCTCGCCGGGCTGCTCTTCTCGCTGGCCGGCTCGATGGCCGCGTGCGGGCCGTTCGCGGCCGGCTTCATCTACGATCGCGCCGGCGACTACCGCCTCGCCTGGTGGCTCAGCGCCGCGTGCAACGGACTCGCGTTGAGCCTGCTCGCGTTCACGCGCCCGCCCGCGCCGCGCGACGAGCCCGCGCCCGCTTGACGCCGCCCGGCGCGCTCGCGTAGAGTCGCGGCGCGGAGGAGCTCATGGCCTCGCTCAAGGACAAGTACTGCATCGTCGGAGTCGGAGAGACCGAGTACAGCCGGCAGTCCGGGCGCAGCACGCGCGCCATGGCGGTCGAGGCGGTGGGCAACGCCATGCGCGACGCCGGCCTCGGCAAGGACGGCGTGGACGGCATGATGTCCTACCAGAGCGGCGACTCGGTGTTCGCCAACTGGGTCGCGCCGGATCTGGGGATGCGCCTGAACTTCTACATGGACGTCTTCGGCGGAGGTTCCTCCACCGAGGCCCTGATCGGGCTCGCGATGGGCGCCATCGAGGCCGGCATGTGCCACACCGTGGCGATCTTCCGGTCGATGAACGGTTACTCCGACTTCCGCATCGGCGGCACCGGTGCGCGCGCGGCCCAGCCGGTGCGGGGCATGGACCTGGCCCAGGTGCCCTTCGGCATGCGGAGCGCGGGCCAGAACTTCGCCCCGACCTTCATGCGCCACATGTACGAGTACGGGACGACGTCGGAGCAGGTGGCCCACGTGCGGGTGGCCCACAGCAAGCACGCCTCCCAGAACCCGAAGGCCCTGCTGAAGGACCGCGTCACGGTGGCGGACGTGATGGCCTCCCGCTGGATCTGCAAACCGCTCCACCTGCTGGACTGCTGCCTGGAGACCGACAACGCCACCGCCCTCATCGTGACGAGCGCGGAGCGAGCGCGCGATCTGCGGCGTAAGCCGGTCTACATCATGGGCGTGGCCGGGCGCGTGAACAAGCCGCGCACCGACTTCCACTGGGCCTACGGGCCGATCACTCGCGTCGCCGGCTACCACGCCAAGGACATCGTATTCGGCCAGGCCGGCATCGCTCCGGACGACGTGCACGTCACCGGCTCCTACGACGCGTTCACCTTCACCACCATGCTGCAGCTCGAAGAGTACGGCTTCTGCAAGAAGGGGGAGGGCGGGGCGTACGTGTCGAGCGGCATCATCGAGCTGGGCGGCAAACGGCCGAACAACACCTCGGGCAGCCACCTCTGCGAGGGGTACACCCACGGCATCTCGATGGTGATCGAGAACGTGCGACAGCTCCGCGGCCAGGTGGACGACTATTGCCCGGGCGGGGAGGACGGCAAGCACACCTACGACTACTCGCCGGGCAAGTGCCGCCAGGTCCGGGACGCGCGCGTCACCATGAATCTCGGCTGGGCGATGCCCCCGACCGGCTCCGCCCTCATCATGAGGAACTAGCCCGATGGCCTCCGTCGAGTACCGCGGCATGAACCTGGTGGTCCCGGAGAACGACTCGGAGTGGCGCGAGCACTTCAAGCTGGCGCGCACCAACCATCAGCTGATGCTGCGCGCGTGCACGCAATGCAAGCTGATGCGCTACCCTCCGAGCCACGGCTGCCCGTGGTGCCTGTCGCTCGAATGGCAGTGGACGCCGGTGAGCGGCCGCGGGCACATCTACTCGTACGAGGTCGTGCACCACGCGATCCAGCCCGGCTTCAAGGAGTGGACGCCCTACGCGGTGGTCCTGGTCGAGCTCGACGAGCAGCGCGGCGCGCCGACTCCGGACGAGGCGCTTCGGATCATCGGCAACCTCGTCACCCCCGAGCTCAAGCCGGAGCCCGAGGCGAACGTGGCGATCGGCAAGCGGGTGCGCGTCGTCTTCCAGGACCTCTCGGCCGACTTCGCGCTGCCTCAGTTCACGCTGACCGACGAGCCGCCCGTGGGCCGCGTCTGGCGGCTTCCCGGCTAGCCAGCGCCTCCAGCCCGAGCCACACCAGTCCCTGGGCGGCCAGGCTCACGGCGAGGGCGAGCAGGAACGCGGCGTCGCGCCCCAGTCCCACTGCGCCGCCGGCCAGCACGAAGCAGAACAGCGCGAAGCTCCACATCGCGGGCAGGAACGCGCGCAGGAATCCTACCGCGGCCGGGGTGCCCTGCTGGGCGTGAGTGAAGGCGAGCAGGATCGTGGTGGCGATCGGGAACGGGGTGATCGCGCCGGAGAGGCGCGGACCGAGCCACCCGGCCAGTCCGGTGACCAGCAGCACCAGCATGACCGCGGATGCCATGCGCAGCGGCAGATCCCACGTGGGCGCGCGGGCCGGCGGCGGGGGCTCGGGCAGGCGCGGGAGGACGAAGCGCGCGACTCCAAACGCACCCAGGGTCAGGCCGAGGCCGGACCGCGCCGTCCAGTGCACCGCCTGGAGCGCGACGGTCAGCACGCCGAACGCGCTCCAGCCCACGAGCACGCACGCCCACCACGGGCGCGTCATCGCCATCCACGAGTAGATCACCGCGAAGGCGGCCACCGCGGCGAGACCGGCGAGGGTCGCCTCGGCGGCGCGCGCCACGAACGCCTCGCCCTGCTCGAGGGCCAGGAAGAAAAGAACCGGGCCGGCCACCAGCGGGAGCGCATTCAGCCAGCCGCCGAGGCGCGGACCGAAGCGACGGCCGGCCAGCGTCACCAGGGCGATGAGCCCCGGCACCAGGATCAGCTTGAGGAGAAGGGTCACCCGCGGGTCAGGCGCGCCACGATCGCATCGAAGACGCGATCGGCGCGGCGCGCACCTCATCCGGGTCAGCGGCTGGATCGGGTGCGCGACCGTCACCGGCCGATGATCGCCCCGAGCGCGTCGCTGGTCTCGAGAACCTCCCGACGGAGATCCTCCGGAGCCGGGCGCGCGTAGGTCGGCTTCCGCACCCGGACGATCGCGCGCGGATCGAACCGCGCGCGGAGCAGCTCCTCGACCCGGTCGAGCAGGTGGCTGCCTTCGGCTTCGAGCTATCGAGCCGCGTGACCCGCTGGCCGTCGAGGCGCTCGAGACACGCGGGGCAGCGGCGCGAGACGGTCGACGGATCCGTCGGATCGAGCAGCTCGTCGTCGCTCATCGCCGCGCGCGGGAGAAGGTCAGGGCTTGCACAGGCGCAGGTTGGCGTAGTCCCCCTGCGCGCTGCTCTTGGTGTCGTCGGAATCGGTGAGGACCGCGATGCCGGCCGGCTTCGGCGGCTTGTCCACCCCGAAGAGCTTGCGGTAGTCCTCGCGCACGTCGGCCTGCTCCTCGAGCCACTGCCCGGCCTGGTCCGTCCCGCTGCGGAGCACCCGCACCTGTGTGCTGCCCGCGCTGGAGGTCAGACGCGTGCCCACCGGCACCACGCGGCTCCAGATGTACTTGACGCTCTTCACGGTGCCCATCGGGCCGGGGAAAAGTGCGTAGACCGAGACCGCGCTGTCGTTGGTCGACGACTTCCGCTCGTCGGAGCCCTTGGGGAACTCCACCGCCCGCCAGGACCAGGTCAGGATCGGATAGGCGTCCAGGTCCCACGACACCTCGCGGCCGGCCTGGATGCCGACGCCGCGCGAGGCCGCGTGCAGGAAGCGCCGGCCGTCCTCCTCGCGGATGGCATACACCGGCCGGCCCTCCTCCTTGCGCGGCTTCCAGTCGACCGGGAAGTCGCCGACCTTGCCCCGGGAGAAGTCGTCGACCACCACGCACTCCGCGGCCCACACGCGGCCGACGCTCGGCGCCGCGGCCACCAGCAGCAGGACGATCAGCGCCCGCGCCGCCACCACGAATGCACCAGCTGGTCGACCACCTGCACGAGCTGGCCCACCGTGCGGCATTCCTTCACGATGTCGCACGACGGCGCGTAGAGCGGCATCACGCTGTCTCCGATGCCCCAGCCCCACTGCCCTTCCGGATTGAGCCAGATGACGCCCTTGACGCGCTCCCGGATCTGCCGGATGGCCCACGCCTGCGGGTCGTTGTAGTTGTTGCGCGCGTCTCCCAGGACGAGCACGGTGGTCTTGCGGTCGAGCGACTCGAGCTCGGTCTTGACGAAGCGGCTGAACGCGTACCCGAAGTCGGACCGGCAGTGATAGTCGACCGAGGAGGACTTCAGTGCCCAGTCGATCGCGGTGTCGACCGGATAGGTGTTGAAGGCCTGGGTCACCTCCGCGATCTCGGACACGAAGACGTAGGAGCGAACCCGCGAGAAGCAGTCCTGGAGGCTCCACACCAGCTGCAGCATGAAGCGGGACGCATTGCGGACCGAGTCCGACACGTCGCAGAGGGTGATGAGCTTCGGCTTCTCGCGGTGCCGTCGACGGAAGCGCACCTCCATCGGCACGCCGCCGTACTGCAGGCTCTGCCGGATGGTGCGCCGGGAATCGAGCCGGCCCTTCTCCTCCTGCCGCTGCCGGAGAGCGAGGGCGTCCTTGATCTTGCGGGCCAATCGCGCGACCACCGCCTTCATCTGGGCGACCTCGTCGGCGGAGAGGGCAAACAGCGGCTTGTCGCTCAGCACCTCGCGGGTCAGCTTCTCGCCCTGACGGAAGGCGCGGCGCTCCAGCTCGCGCTCCACGTGCTGACGGATCATGCGCCGGAACGCCTCCAGACGCAGATCGAGGTAGTTGCGGATGCGCGCCAGCATGCCCGGATCCAGCCCCTTGGCCTCCAGCAGCTGCATGATCCGGCTCAGATCCCGCTCGATGGCCTCCCAGTCGAACTTGTCGTAGATGCGTCGCGAGAAGTAGCCGACCTGGAGGAAATACATCAGCCGCTCGAGCCCGGTGCCCTGGCCCTCCTGGCGAATGGCCATCTCCATGTCGGTGCCCTGCCCGCTCAGCATCAATTCGGTGAGGTCGTCCAGCTCCATGCCCGCTTCGGAGGTGAGCCGATCGAGCATCTCCTGGATCTTGGGGTCCTCCGGCCCGAGCGCCTTCTTGAGGCCCTCGCCGAGAGCTTGCAGATCCAGGAAGTAGAGATCGAAGATGCGGTTGAAGGTCGCCAGGTCGCGCGACTCCTTGACCAGCGTCGTGGCCAGCGCGCTCTTGAACGTCTCGCGATCCTCCAGCCCGATCTCGGTGGAGGCGGCCAGCGCATCCAGCGCCTCGCTCGGCGAGATGCGCATCTCGGCCCGCCGCAAATCGCCGATGAACTCGAGAATCCGCTGATCCATCAGAGTCCGCGTGCGTGAATCATCTCGGACTCATCGGCTGAAGTGGACCCAGGAGGACTTGAAGACGTCCTCGCCGCCGTCACGGCTGATCGGGTAGAGGCGCCCGTCCTCGAGGCGGATGAGGCCGTGGAACGAGCCCTGGGCGATGAGATGCGTCATCTCGAGCTTCCAGCCGAGCGGCCCGGCCGGCGCTTCCTCGTCGCGCTCCTGCGCCCGGGTCACGTCGGCGACGTCGCCCACCAGGTGCAGGACCCGGACCGGCCCTTCGGTGCAGCGCAGCCCCAGCACCACCTTGTAGGACAGGCCCTGCCGCAGCGTCTCCACCGTCATCTCTCCCGGATGGAGCAGGTGGGGCATCGCTTCCGGCATGGTGACGCGATAGAAGTCGCGCGGGGTGGGATGGACGTAGTAGAAGTGCCAGCGGGCCGCGGCGAGGATCCACAGCTTGCTGTACTCGCCGAGCGCGCCCGAGATGCAGCGGCCGCCCTCGATGTAGACCGGCCCGGCCGTGCCCAGCTCGGACAGGCGAATCCGCGGGCTCGGAAACCACAGCTCGCGGAATTCGGTGAGGGTGGACCAGGCCCCGCTCATGGGCTCTAGCCCAGGTCGGCCAGCACCTTGTCGAGGGCGCCCTTGACCCGCTCCAGGTCCTTCTCGTGCTTCACGAGCATGGTCAGGGTGGACTCCACCAGCTCGCGATCGAGCGTCTCCGCGTTGAGAATGACCAGGGAGCGCGCCCAGTCGAGGCTCTCCGAGATCGAGGGCGCCTTGCGCAGCTCGAGCCCGCGGATGCGCTGCACCGCGGTGACCACCGTCTGGGCCAGCCGCTCGGACACCTCGGGAACCTTCAGCCGGATGATGGCCAGCTCCTCGTCCGCCGGCGGGAAGTCGATGAAGAGGTGCAGGCACCGCCGCTTGAGCCCGTCCGACAGCTCGCGGGCGTTGTTGGAGGTGAGCACGACCAGCGGGATCTGGGTGGCCCGGATGGTGCCCAGCTCCGGCACCGACACCTGGAAGTCGGACAGCACCTCGAGGAGGAAAGCCTCGAACTCGGGCTCCGCCTTGTCGATCTCGTCGACCAGCAACACCACCGGATCCGGCGACTCGATGGCCTGCAGCAGGGGCCGCGGGGCCAGGAAACGATGCGAGAAGAAGGCGTCGTCCTGGCCCGAGATGCGCGCGACCGCGTCGGGCAGCGAGGGCGCGTCGGCGATCAGCTCGCCGATGCGCTCGCGGAGCAGCTGGGTGTAGAGGAGCTGCTTGGCGTACTTCCACTCGTAGAGCGCCTTGCCTTCGTCGAGGCCCTCGTAGCACTGGAGGCGGATGAGATGGCGCGCGGTCACCTCGGCCAGCGTCTTGGCCAGCTCCGTCTTGCCCACGCCCGCCGGCCCCTCGATGAGGACCGGACGGCCCATGCGCGAGGCGAGGAACACGACGGTGGAGATGCGACGATTGGCGATGTAGCGCGCGTTCTTGAACTGCTGCTGGACGTCCTCCACGGACTGAAACATGGCGGCTCCCTGAGTGTGAACTGCCGGCAAGTGTAGCACAATCGCCACCGCCGATTGGCGGGCGCCGTCGTACGGTGCGACACTCGTTGCATGGACGCGAGATCGGCGCCGGAGAAGTCGCGCGCACGGGCCTATCACCGTCGTCAGCTCGCGCTGTCGCTGACCGAGATCGCGCTCTCCGCGGCCTATCTATTGGTCCTCGTCGAGACCAGAGCCGCGGTCTGGTTGACCGCGTGGATCCGGCAGTGGACCTCCCGCTGGTGGCTGGAGCTCGCGATCGCGGTGGTGATCCTGGCCGCGACCCACCGCCTGCTCACCATGCCGTTGACCTGGATCGCGCGGTACTGGCTCCCGCGCCGCTACGGCCTGCTCCATCAGTCGCTCGGTCGCTGGCTGCTCGACGTGCTCAAGGCGGGCCTGCTGGGCGCCGGGCTCGGCCTGGCCGCGGTCGAGATCGTGTACGGCCTGCTTCGGGTCACGCCGTGGTGGTGGCTCTGGGGTGCCGCCATCTTCCTGGCCGGCTACGCCCTGCTCGCGCTCGTCGCGCCCGTCTGGCTCGTGCCGCTCTTCTATCGGGTCACTCCGCTGCCGGACGGCCCGCTCAGGACGCGGCTGGTCACGCTCGCGGCGCGCGTCGGAGTGCCGGTGACCGGAATCTGGGTGGTGGATCAGTCACGAAAGAGCCGCACCGCGAACGCCGCGGTCACCGGCCTCGGCCGGACCCGACGGATCCTGCTCTTCGATACGCTGCTGAACGAGTTCACGCCCGACGAGATCGCGGCGGTGGTGGCTCACGAGCTGGCGCATCAGCTTCACGGCGACGTCCAGCGCGGCCTCCTCGTGCAGGGCGCGCTCACGCTGGTGACGTTCTGGGTCGCCAGCCACGCGCTGACCGCCGGCGCGCGCTGGCTCGCGCTCGAGGGGCCGGCCGATCCGGCCGGACTGCCCTTCTTCGGCCTAGTCCTGCTGGTGGTGAGCCTCCTCGCCCTGCCGATGGCCAACGGCTGGTCTCGCCACGTCGAGCGCAGCGCCGACCGATTCGCGCTCGAGACCATCCCGGACGCGGGCGCCTTCATCGGGGCGCTGGAGCGGCTGGCCGGGCTGAACCTGGCCGAGCGCGACCCCCACCCCCTGGAGGAGTTCTTTTTCTACTCCCACCCCGCCATCGGCGGGCGGATCGCCGAGGCGCGGCAATTTCGCCCGACTCTGACTTGACAGTGTGTCCGGGCAGCACCGGTGCCATTCTACGGCAGCCGCCAAAAGTCACCGAACTCATTACCCTATAAGGCTATTTCTTTATCGTGACCGGTGGCACTTTGCTTGCTTGGCAGCCATAGACCGTTTTTCAAACGGAAATGGGAGCGAGCCCGAGGTGACAATGGCGCGAGTCGGCAACCGAGGAGTGGGCGGCACCACGTCTCTCATCCGTCACCTCCAGATCCTCCGCACGGTCACCGAAGCCGTCAGCCGCTCCCTCGATCTCACCGAGGTCATCCAGAAGTCGCTGAGCGCGCTGACCCACGTCACCGGCCACGAGATCGCGAGCCTGCACCTGGTGTCCTCTGACGGCAAGATGTTGCTCCTGCGGGGCGAGCGCGGCCTGTCGCCGCGGCTGCGCGAGGTCAACGAGGTGCTCCCGATCGGCCAGGGCCTCATCGGCCGCGTGGCCGCCTCGGGACGGGTCCGACGCGTGGACGAAGCCGGCCGGGCTCCGGACCTGCTGCCCGCCGCCCGCGCCGCGGTCTCCGCCGACGGCATCCGCGGCTTCCTGTGCGTGCCGATCCGCGCCCGCCACCGGATCCTCGGGACGCTCTCGCTCGGCCGGCAGACCGAGGAGCGATTCACCGGCGAGGAGATCGCGCTCCTCGAGTCCACCGCCGACCAGATCGGGCTGGCGCTCGACAACGCGCGGCTGTACTCGGAGACTCGCCTGCAGCTCGAGGAGCTGCGCCGCTCGCACACCGACGTGGTCCGCGCGGAGCGGCTGGCCGCGGTGGGCGAGCTGGCCGGGGGCGTGGCCCACGAGATCAACAACCCCCTGATGATCATCCTCGGGCAGGTCCATCTGCTGTTGCAGTCGCAAGATCACGAGTCGGTCCTGAACGGGCTCAAGACCATCGACGGCGCCACCAAGCGTGCGGCCAACATCGTGCGCGAGCTCGTACTGTTCGCGGAGCGCTCGCCGCTGCGGCGGGGCCGCTGCAAGGTGAGCGATCAGATCTACAAGGTGCTCGCGCTGCATCAGTCACGGCTCGAAGGCGCGCGCATCACGGTGCAGACGGATTTCCAGGAAGTGCCCGAGATCTGGGCAGACAGCAATCAGCTCCAGGAAGCGCTGTTCCACCTCATCCAGAACGCCGAGCAGGCGATGTCCGCCGCCCGGGGCGGAGGCACCCTCACGATCCGGGTCCGGCCCGGCCACGACGGCGTGCGAATCGAGGTCGCCGACGACGGTCCCGGGGTCCCGCCCGACGATCTCGCCCGCGTGTTCAATCCCTTTTTCACGACCAAGGGGCCGGGCGAGGGACGCGGGCTGGGCCTGTCGGTGGCCCACAGCGTGGTCGCCGAGCACGAAGGCCGTCTCTGGGCCGACAATCGTCCGGGCGGCGGCGCGATCTTCGTGATGGAGCTGCCGGTCGGTGTTGCCGCGGCCGATTCGGCGCTGGCGCCCTCCATCTAAATTAGCCGCTCCGGCGCTCCCCAGGGCGCCCTTCCGCGTCTCGGAGTCGTCCCGCCGTACCCGGACCGCGTGGTAATCTTCCTGACCCATGCGCCGTCCCGTCCGCCTCGCCCGCATCGTCACGCTCTCCGCGGTCACCCTCGCCCTGGCGGCCTGCGCGCCGGCGGGCGGGTCGTCCAGCTCGTCGCCGAGCGTTCGCTGCGTGGACGAACCGGGCCGCGGCAGCTCGGGCGAGAACCGGCCGCTGTTTTTCGTCTTCTGCGCCCAGTCGCCCTGATCCCGCCTCGTCCCGATTCGAGTCCGTCCGGCGTGGTACTCTCCGGGCGGTAGCGTTCGATCCCACCGCGGAGGTCGTCATGAACACCCTCAAGGATTCCATCACGCAGGCCGTGGATCGGCTCGCCGACGAGCTGGAAGCTCTGTCCCACCGGATCCACGCCCATCCGGAGCTTGCCTATCAGGAAGTGCAGGCGTGCGGGTGGCTCGGCGACTTCCTGGCCGCGCAGGGATTCAAGGTCGAGCCGGGCGTGGGCGGCGTGGACACCGCGTTCCGGGCCACCATCGAGACCGGTGACGGCCCCACCATCGCCATCCTCTGCGAGTACGACGCGCTCCCCGGCATCGGGCACGCGTGCGGACACAACGTCATCGCGACGTCGGGGGCGGGCGCCGGCGCGGCGCTGGCCGCGGTTCGGGCCCGGCTGCCGAAGGGCCGGATCCAGGTCATCGGCACGCCCGCCGAGGAGGGCGGCGGCGGCAAGGTCAAGCTCATCAAGAGCGGCATTTTCCGGGACGTCGACTGCGCCATGATGATCCACGGCTTCGACCGCACCCTCCTGCATCAGGACCTGCTCGGCATCGTGCG
The DNA here is from genome assembly GCA_035315345.1 of Candidatus Methylomirabilota bacterium. Classification (NCBI taxonomy): domain Bacteria; phylum Methylomirabilota (SeqCode); species Candidatus Methylomirabilota bacterium. The sequence goes on along the minus strand of DATFYA010000080.1, from coordinate 5,822 downwards.
GGGGACCTTCGAGTTCAGCGGGAAGGCTTCCCACGCCTCCGCCGACCCGTGGGAGGGCGTCAACGCCCTCGACGCGGTCATCGGGATGTACAACGCGGTCAGCATGCTGCGGCAACAGGTCCGTCCCGACTGCCGCATCCACGGCATCATCACGAACGGCGGCGCGGCCGCCAACATCATCCCCGAGTACGCCTCGGCGATCTTCTATGTGCGCGCGCCGCGGATCGAGACGATGTGGGATCTGTTCAAGCGGGTGACCGCGGCCGCCGAGGGCGCCGCCAAGGCCACCGGCTGCACCCTGAAGCTCATCCAGCACGACAGCGTCTACGAGCCGATGAAGTCGAGCCGCGTGATGCTGGATCTCTTCGCGGCCAACATGAAGACGGTGGGGCTGGCCGAGGGGCCGGCCATTCCCGACCGCCTCGGCTCCTCCGACATCGGCAACGTGAGCCAGGTCATCCCGGCCATCCAGCCCATGATCGGCATCGCGCCGACCGGCATGGCAATCCACACGCGGGAATTCGCCGACGCGGCGGTGAAGCCCCTCGCGCGCGCCGGGATGGTGGCCGCGGCAAAGACGATGGCGCTGACCACCCTCGATCTGCTCGCCGATCCCGCGCGCGTGAAGGCCGCCAAGGAAGAATTCGCGAGAACCCGATGAGCCCCGCAGGGGCGAAGAGGCCCAACCGCCGCGCGCGAGCGTCCTCCGGACCACCGCTGAGAAAATCCCCCGCAGGGGCGAAGAGGCCCAACCGCGGCGCGCTCGAAGACGCGAAGACCCGCGTCGCCGAGACGGTCGACCGCCTCGCCGACCAGCTCGAGCAAATCAGCCATCAGATCCACGCCAACCCCGAGCTGTGCTTCGAGGAGCACAAGGCGGCCGGGTGGCTCACCGACTTCCTCGCTCGTCAGGGCGCCGCGGTGGAGCGCGGGATCGGCGGGCTTCCCACCGCCTTCCGCGGCACCATCGCGGGTCAGGGGCCCGGCCCGACCATCGCGATCATGGCCGAGTACGACGCGCTGCCGAACATCGGGCACGCGTGTGGTCACAACGTCATCGCCACCGCGGGCACCGGCGCCGGCGCGGCCATCGCGGCGGCGCTCGGGACCCTGCCCTTCCCCGGGCGCATCCAGGTGATCGGGACGCCCGCCGAGGAAGGCGGGGCGGGCAAGGTGCGGCTCCTGGAGGCCGGCGTGTTCGAGGAGGTCGACGCCGCGATGATGATCCACGGCCGGTGCGGCACCCAGGTGTGGCGTCCGACCCTCGGCATCATCAAGGTGCGGTGCGATTTCCTCGGACGGGCGTCGCACGCGTCGTCCTGGCCGTGGCGCGGAATCAACGCGCTGAACGCGATGATCCAGCTCTTCGTCTCGCTCGACGGCATGCGGCAGCAGCTGCGCCCGGACGCACGCGTGCACGGAATCATCACCAAGGGCGGCGATCAGGCCAACATCATCCCCGAGCACACCGCCGCCGAGTTCTACCTGCGCGCGCCCACCCGCGACTACTGCCGCGAGCTGCTGCGCCGCTTCGAGGCGTGCGCGGAGGGCGCGGCCACCGCCACCGGCTGCACCGTGAAGGTGACCGCGGACGCCATCATCCACGACCCGCTGAAGGCTAACATCGCGATGGCCGAGCTGTTCGGCCGCAACCTGGCGCGGATCGACTTCCCGGTGGACCCTGACGACGGCGAGGCGGGCTATGGCTCCACCGATTGCGGCAACGTGAGCCAGGCCCTCCCCACCATCCACCCCTACATCCGCATCTCCCCGGACGGGGTGCCCGGCCACTCGCGGGAGTTCGCGGAGTGGGCCAGATCGCCGATCGCCCGCTCCGGCATGGTGGCCGCTGCCAAGGCGCTGGCCATGACCGCGCTGGACCTGCTGGCGCAGCCGGAGGAGCTGCAGAGGGCGAAGGACGAGTTCGCGCGGAGCTGCTAGTTCAGCTTGATGGAAACCCCGGCGCGGAAGTCCGCCGAGTCCGGCTCGCGCTGGAGCAGGCCCCGGCCGACGCCGGGGTCGAGGCGACCACGCAGGAAGCGGTACTCCCCGTAGAGCTGGGCGCGACTGGACAGCGGCAGCGCGAACCCCGCCCCGAGTCGAAGGTCGCTGTCAGCCCCGTCGCGGTCGCTCCGGAGGCTCGGCGGCAGCGTGGAGTTCCAGGACACGCCGGGGGAACCGCTCGAGCCCAGCGACAGGTACGGGCTCAGCAACCCGTAGAGGCGGTAGCTGTCCGACGCCAGCGGCAGGCGCACCGTCGTCTCACCGGGCATGTCGGCGACCGAGAGGTGTAGGTCCGGGATGGCGCGCGAGAGCGAGACCGGCGCCGGCTCCTCCGGAGCGTCGGCGGCGAGAGCCGTCCCCCACCAGGACGCGGGCAGGGCCAGCGCCACGAGCAGGAGTCGGACCAGCCGGAGCATGTCGTGTAGTGTACACGTGCGGTCAATCGCCGCGGGCCCGCAGCGCCTTCCTGATCTGGGTCAGGTGGTCCATCTCGTGGAGACGGAAGATGATCGCACACGCCTTCCAGTCGCAGTGCTCGGTCCAGTGCAACGGCTTCACGGTCCCATCGGATGCGCGGACGTTGATCACCATGACGATCGGCGCGCGGACCTCGGTCAGGCGATCCGGAGCTACGGTGAGCACGTCGAGGACTTCCCGATGAAGCCACCGCAGGGCGGCGCGCAGGTCGCTCCAGCTCCGGGCCATCGGGTGAGCCGACTGCAGACCGGCCGGGATCGGGCTGACCGGGGAATGCCGGCCGTCCATCAGCGCGCGCATCTCCTCCAGGGCCCGCGGGTGCGTCTCCACGAGGTGGTCCACCACCTCGTGCGGAGACCACTCGCCGTCGCCCGGCCGCTTCCCGGCCTGCGCCGCGGACACGGAGTCGAGCAGGGTATCCATGGTGGCGAACGCGTCGGCCACCCGCTCCCGAATCTGCGCGAGGGGGGCATCGGTTCCGCGCTCCTTGAGGTACGCCATGGCCTTCACCTGCTCGGCGGGCATCGTCATGAGAAGTCTCCGGCGGAGAGATAGCGCACCAGCGCGTCCTCGGCGACCCTTGCCGCCCGCGACGGCGTCATCAATCCGCGATCGAACGTGAGCTGAAGCGAGAGGCCGTCGAGCAGTCCCAGGACCACCGCGGCGGCTTCTTCAACGTCCACCCGTCTCCACCGGCCGTCGGCCACGCCCTGGGCCAGCGGCACCCCGATCAGGCGGCGGGCCCGCGCGTAGGCCTGGCGGTTCACCGCGGCGAGCCGCCGGTCGTGGAAGGCCTCGCCCCAGAACTCGATGAACACGGTCCAGAAGTCGCGGCTCTCGATGGCGGTCTCCAGGCACGCCCGGATCACCGCGCGCAGTCGCGCGCGGGCGTCCCGGGCGCCGCGCACCTCCGCGGCCACGCGGCGGTCGAGGTCCGCGGTCACCCGCCGGGCCGCCGCCGCGAGCATGGCGGCCTTGTCGCGGAAGTAGTAATGCAGGATACCCTGGCTCAGCGCGGCCTCCGTGGCCACCCGCTTCATGGTGAGGCCGGCGTACCCGTCGCGGGCGAGACAGCGGATGGTGGCCCGCACGATCTGCTCCCGCCGCACCGGTCGCACCCCGAGCTTCGGGGTCAACGCCCGCTCACGGTTTTTTGGTTGGTCGACCAATTATCATGGCGGGCCGCAGTATGCCGCGGAGGAGCGGGGGAGTCAAGCGGGCGGCGGGGCTCGGCCGCCCGCGGGCGCGCGGTCTAGCCGCCCTGGCGGCGCCGCTGGGCCGCCCGCTCCGCGTCGAGGCGCCCGGCCTCGGCGCCCGAATGATCGGCGTGGAGCATCGCGCCGGCCAGCGCCCGGTGGCCCGCCTGCTCCGCGATGAGGCGATGCATGGTCTGGCAGATGCGCCGGTACGCGGGATGGCCCTGGGGCGCGGTCCGTAGCTCGATCATGTGCATGGCCTCCCGCGCGTTCAGCTCCATGTAGAACCGCACGCGATAGGCCATGGCCACCGCGTAGGAGGCCACCGCCGGCATCTCGGCGGTGAGCGCATCGTGCAGGGCCGCCGAGTCCTCCATCACGCGCGTCCAGTCGCAGAGCGCCCCCGCCTCGGCGAGCTCGTCGGGGGTGACGTGCCCGTGACGCGGCGAGAGGGCCTGCCACTCCAGCGTGAGGAGGCGATGCCGCTGCAGATCGCGAAACGCGCCGTAGTCTCCCAGCACGTCGAAGCGGTACGCGGTGCGCTCGAACGCGCGGCCCGGCTTGTGGCGCCGGTTCTCCCGCCGCCCCACGTAGGCGTCCAGCACCTGTCGTCGCTCCTCGACCGACAGCCGGCGGGCCGCCGCGAGCAGCTGGTCGTCCGGGAGCCGCGAGGCGGCGTAGAGCGCGGCGGCCACCACCTTCACCTCGCCGTCGGGATCGAAATCGGTCAGCGTCACCTCCGGACGGGGCTCCGGCTCGATGCCGGCAAGCAGGCGGACCGCCGCCGCCGCGGTGGCCTCGCGGGTGTCTTCGAGATAGCGCGCCCACACGCCGCCCCGCTCCGGCCGCGATAGGCGACGGAGGAATGCGGGGATCACCCGGTCGAGCTCGGCGAACATCAGCTCGGCATAGTCGCGAACTTCCCGCAGCGGATGGGCCCGCATGCGAAGGAGCAGCCCTTCGTAGCCCTGGCCGGTCCCGAAGATCCCCACGTTCGAGCGCGTGGCCGCGGGCAGGAGGCCACGCAGGCTGTCGAGGGCCTTGGCGCGGATGGTCATGCGGTAGGCCGCCTCGCTCTCCCCGGGCGGCGGGGGAAAACGGCTCATCCAGTACTCCCGCATCGGGTCGATCCAGCGGGCGTAGGTCTCGAAGGCGCGGTCGAGCACCTCGACGTACCGGGCTCGCAGGGGATGATCGTCGAGCTCGGCGGGCACGTGGTACTTGAAGCGCCCGTCCGGGCGATCGGTGTACGGCACGTAGCGCGTGGATTGCTCGAGGTAGGCCATGAGCCGGCCCCACTCGAGCACCTTGGTCAGGAGATTGGATGCGCCCTCGACCGCGAGGTGGACGCCGCCCAGCTGAGCGACCGAATCGTCGCCGTAGTCGCTGAGCACCCGCTCGTAGAGCCGATCGGCGCGGCTCGTGCCGATGGTCTCCGCGGTCACCGGTCCCCGCGCCGGCTCCAGGAACTCGTCGAGGAAGAGACGGCGGAGCGACTTCGCGGAGCGGGAGTACCGCGCGAACAGCGCGCCCTTGACCACCTCGGGCAGGTTGACCAGCGCGAAGACCGGCCCGTCGAGATTGGTGAAGTACGGCCCGAGGGCGGCGCGCTCCTCGGGTGTGAAGGTCTCCACGGCGGTCATCTTAGCACGCACGTCGCGGCGGCCCGCCGCGAGCGCCCGTCGGCGCGTCCGGTTGCACGCTCCGAGGTCCGATGCAATAATCCGCGGCATGCCTCGGCGCGGATGGCTGCTCGGTCTGGTCGCGCTGGTCCTCCTCGCCGGGTGCGTCTCGGTCACGTTCGGTCGCGATTTCCCCTCGCCCGAGTCGCGATGGATCGTGAACGGCAAGACCGACCGCTACGGTCTCGTGCGCATGTTCGGCGAGCCCTATCAGATGGGCCTGGACAACGGCGACACCACGTGGCGATGGTTCTACGGACAGCGCGACGCGGGCTACGAGGTCAGCAAGGACCTCACGGTACGCTTCAACAACGACTGGATCGTCAAGTCGTACTCGTTCACCTCGAACTTTCCCGACGACCTCCGCCGGCTCAAGTAGCCGACGGGACCAGAGGAGGCTGCCATGCCCAACATCACGGTTCAGTGGTACGCCGGCCGCACCGACCAGCAGAAGCGCGAGATC
>DATFYA010000079.1 GCA_035315345.1 Candidatus Methylomirabilota bacterium | reverse complement strand
GTTGAGGCCCGGCGAGAAGGTGGGGCCGGTGAGCGGCGGGTACATGAACCAGCCCCCGTCGGGCGCGACGCCGAAGAAGAGGCTCGAGAACACGAGGATCCCGCCGAGGGCGTACGACCAGTAGCCCAGGGCGGAGAGGCGCGGGAAGGGCATGTCCCGCGTGCCCAGCATGCTCGGCAGCAGCAGGACCGCGATCGCCTCCACGATCGGCACCGCGAACAGGAACATCATCACGGTGCCGTGCATCGTGAAGAATTGATTGTAGGTGCGCGGATCGAGGAACGTGTTGCCGGGGACCGCGAGCTGGATGCGCATGAGCAGCGCGAGCACGCCGGCCCCGAGGAAGAACAGGAAGCCGGTGCCGATGTAGAGCAGCCCGATGTGCGTGTTGTTGATCTCGGTGAAGAAGGCGAAGCGCCGCGGCTTCGACCACACCGCGTGTAGCCGTTCGAGGCCGTCGGGTCCGGTCGATTGCGGATAGGCCGGGGCCTCCACGGCGGCCGGCCCCCGGTCCCCGAGCCCGCTCATCGAAGCGAATCCAGGTACGCGGCCAGGGCCCGGAGCTGCCGGCCTTCGAGCTGGTCATAGGACGGCATGCCGTTGCCCGCCTTGAGGTGCTGCGAGCTGGCGATCCAGGCGGCGATGTTGCCGACCCCTCCCGGCAACGTGCCGGCGCCCAGGGTGCGCCGCGTGCCGAGCAGCGTGAGATCGGGTCCGAGCACGCCCCCGGTCAGGCCGCGCACGGTATGGCAGTAGCCGCACCCGATGCGCACGAACGCGTCGCGCCCCTCGCGCAGGAACGGCGTGGAGGGCTCGGCCGCGGGCTGGGCCAGGCTGGCCAGCCACGCGTCGAACTCGGGCCGCGGCAGCGCGATGACGTCGAACGCCATCAGGGTGTGCTGCAACCCGCAGTACTCGGCGCACTGGCCGCGAAAGACCCCGGCCTGGTCGGCCTGGATCACCATGCGATTGACCCGGCCGGGAATCATGTCCGTCTTGCCGGCCAGGCGCGGGACCCAGAAGCTGTGGATGACGTCCCGGGAATGGAGGAAGACCTCGACGGGCTCGCCGACCGGCAGCCGCAGCTCATTGGCCGAGGCCGCCGCCGTCGATCCGTCGGCCCGGCGGTACGACATCGTCCACCAGTAGAGCGATCCGGTCACGTCGACGGCGAGCCGGTCGGGAGACGTCGAGGTTCGCGTCTCGTGCCCGCTCTTCATGACGAACGGAACGAGCGCGGTGAGCGTCACGAATGGCAGCAAGACCCCGCCGCCCCAGAGGAAGAGGCGCCGATTCACCGGACGTTGGCGCGGCCGCACGAACGGCACGAGCATCACGATGGTCACCAGCGCGGTGACGAGGGCCGCGCCGACGTACATGAACATCCCGAGCCGGTGGATCGAGGCCGCGCCCGGGCCCGCGGGGTCGAGCGCCGACTGGGGCCCGCCGCACGCCGCGGTGAGCAGGCTCGCCCCGAGCAGCAGTCGCCTCAGATCACCATGCACGCGCTCGCTCCAGTGTCGAGAGAAACGCCGCGATGTCCCGCGCCTCCTCGAGCCTCAGCCCGACGTTCGGCATTCCGGTGTTCGGCACGAACGCCGGCGGATCCTGGAGAAAGGCCACGAGCGCGCTCGCGTTGTTCGGCAAGCCGCCCGCAATGAAGCTGCGGCGGGCCAGGCCGCCCAGCGGCGGACCGACGACGCCCCTCGCGGCCCGGATGCCGGGAATCGTATGACAGGCCGCGCAGCCGTGCGCGCCGCTGGCCACGAGGCGTCGCCCCCGCGCCGGGTCGCCGTCGCGCACGGGCACGTTGTAGATGACGCTGCTGGGCTGCTCCGGCGCGCGGCCGGCTGCCGGCGCGTCGGTCGCGGCTCCGCCGCCGGCGCCTTGCGTGCCTCCGGTCATCGGCGCGCCTTGCTCGACACCGGCGCGGTCGCGTCGAGACGGCTCGCCGGACTGGGTGGCGGATGGAATGCGCCCCGGGGCCGCTCGGCGGTGGAGTACCGACTGCACGATATCCGGAGGCCCGGGCCTGGGCGGCGGGAGGCTCGCATAGTATCGAGCAACCGCCGCGATGTCTTCGGGGGGCAGGGCCTTGGCAATCGCGGTCATCTGCCCGCTGTCGTCGTTGCTCCGTCCCCCGCCCTTCCAGGCGTTCAGGTCCGCGCTGATGAAGCTCGCGTCGAGACCGGCCAGGTACGGAGAGGTCGGAGGCTGGCCGACGCCGTCGGGACCGTGACAGTTCGCGCACGCCTGCACGCCACGCCGCGCGTCGCCGATGGTCGCCAGGAGTCGGCCGCGCTCGGACGGCGGCCCGCCGGCGCTCCGCCCGGGCGCGGGGGCCTCGAGCTGCGAGTAATACGCCGCGTAGGCGGCTCGGTCATCGCGCGACAGGATCCTGGCCATCGCCTCCATGGCCGGGTGCCGCCGGCGACCGGCGGCGTAGTCGTCGAGCTGCTTGGTGAGGTAATACCGCGACTGCGCCGCGATGCGCGGGACGCCCGTCGCGAGATCGGCCTCCCCCCGGGCCCCGTGACAGCCGACGCAGAGCTGCGCGGCGGGTGGCCGCTGCCGAAGCGACTGCCCCGAGGGCACGACGAGCTGCGCCTGCGCCGCCGGCGGCAGCACGCCCAGCAAGCCCATCATGGCGGCGACGATCGGCGCCCTCATCGGCGGATCAGGGGGCCGGGGGACTTGAGATACTTCGTCACGATCGCATCCGCCGACCAGTAGGCCAGCGCCCCCAGCGTGTCGGTGGGGTTGTAGCACGCGTTCTGTGGATAGTTCGAGGCGCCGATCACGAACAGGTTGGACACGTCCCAGCTCTGCAGATACCGGTTGACAACGCTGGTCGATGGATCGGTCCCCATGATGGTGCCGCCGCTGTTGTGCGTCGTCTGGTATTCCGTGATGTCGTACGGACCCTTGCGGGGGGACCCGGCGACCAGCCGGCCGCCCATGGCCTCACCGATCTCGATGGCCTTCCGGGTGACGTAGGCGGACATCTTGATGTCGTTCTCCGGAAAATCGAAGGTCATGCGCAGCAGCGGCTGACCCCACGCGTCCTTGTACGTCGGATCGAGGTCGAGGTAGTTCTGGCGCGTCGCCACCGACCCGCCGTGAACGTTGATCGTGGAGGTATGGTTGTAGTGGCGCACCACCGCCTTCTTCCACGCCGCGCCCCACGCGGGCGTGCCGGGCGGCACCGGATGGAACCCGATGGGACGGCCGTTCGTCATGATCTCCCCGATGTAGGCGCCGCCGATGAACCCGAGCGGGCCATGATCGAAGTTGTCTGACGCGAAGTCCGAGATGACGGTGCCGTTGGCGCCGGAGCGCATGAACGGATTGATGTTGACGCTCTCGTCGTAGAAGACCTGGGGGTAGCTCATCGTCTGGTACGCGTAGTTGCTTCCCACGACTCCCCGACCGGTGGTGGGGTCGTAGGGCCGCCCGATCTGCGAGAGCAGCAGCAAGCGCACGTTGTTCAGTGCGTAGGCCCCGAGGATGACCAGTCGCGCCCGCTGCTCCACTTCCTGTCCCTGCGCGTCGACGTACGTGACCCCCGTCGCCACCGTCCGACTCTGGTCGACGTTGATCCGCAGCACGCGACAGCCCGTGCGCAGCTCGAAGTTGCGGTCGTTCAGGAGCACCGGAAGCAGCACCGTCTGGGGAGACGACTTGGCGAAATGCTCGCAGGCGAAGCGCTCGCAGTACCCGCAGAACGTGCACGTCCGGAGGCTGAGTCCCTCGGGGTTGGTGTACGGCTGGCTGAGGTTGCACGAGGGCTGCGGGTACGGGTGGTACCCGAGGTCTTCGGCGGCCTTGCGGAAGATGGCCGAGCCGTACGGCTCCTTCTGCGGAGGAGTGGGATACTCGCGCGAGCGCGGGTCTTCGAAGACGTTGCCCCCCGGAATCTTCCGGCCGTTGAGGTTGCCGGCCTTGCCACTCACTCCCAGCAGGTACTCGAACCGATCGAAGTGGGGCTCCAGCTCCGCGGCGCTCACGCCCCAGTCCCGGATGGTGACATCGGCCGGAATGAATCCTCGCCCATAGCGCTCGACGAGACGGCTTCGCTGTCGAAAATCGTCCTCCTGGTAGCGGAACGTCTGGCCGTTCCAGTGCACCAGCGACCCGCCGAGCCCGGTTCCCGGCAGAAAGCTCGCCCAGCGGCGCATGGGCAAGGCGGTGTCGCGCACCGTGTGCCGGAACGTGAGCGTCTCCTGGGCGGTGTCCTGCATCAGCTCCAGGCGCGTCGCGTAGCGCAGCTCGTCGTGCATCTTTGGCCCCTGGAAATCCGGAACCGTATCGCGCGGCCGACCGCGTTCCAGACCGACCACGGTGAGGCCCGCCCGCGTCAGCTCGCGGCCGAGCACCGTGCCGACGAGCCCGACCCCGATCAGGACCGCGTCGACCTCACGGCGCGTCGTGGTCATGCTCAGTTCCGCTTCGGAGCCGGCTCGGGGTGCGCGTGGTCGCCGGCGCTCTGCGCCAGGCTCATGGGCGGAGGCTTGAACGCGATGCCGTGCTGGTCGACGAGCTCGTAGTAGTTGGCGTACGCTCCCGGAAAGCCGATGAGCTTCCAGCCCACCATGTCCTTGTTGCCGCCGTGGACCGGATCGGAGAAGAACCCCTCGATCGTCATCTCCAGCAGCGACCCGAAGAAGATGTTCGAGGGCACCCCGCCCAGGTCCTTCGACTCGCGCTCGAGGGTTCGCAGATACGCGTCCTGATCCTCGGCCGGCAGCTTGGCGAAGCTGCCTCGATTCGTCGCGCGAAGGTCCTCGATGATCGCCCGCATGGCGGCTCGGAACAGCTCGGCCGGGGTGAACCGCAGCTGGTACCCCTGCTCGGGCTTGCCGGGCTGCCATGGCCCACTGCGGTACAGGCGCTCGCCGCCACCCCACGCCCCGCCGAGCTGCCGGTCGAGGTACGTGGGAACGGCGGCCTCGAGTGCCCCCGGCCCGGTCTCGTCCGCGGGAATCAGCCGGGCCACCGCGGCCTCGACGAAGGAGGCCTCGTCGGCGTTGAAGAACGAATACGGCGGACGCGGCGGCGCGGGCCGCTCACATCCCGGCGCGACCGCGACCGCGGCCGCCACCGCCCCGGCCCCCTTGAAGAAGGAGCGGCGTGACATCTTCTCCATGTCGGCCTCCGGGTCGCTCACGCCCGATCCGCGGGGTGCGATCTGAAGCGGATTCTCGACACATTCGGGGTGCGTGTCAACGCCGAGCCATGCGCGAGCAGATGGTGGCTACGCGGCGGCCGCGTCGGTCGCGACCGGCTCCACGGGGAGACCGCGCTCGCGCCAGGCCTGAAACCCGCCCGCCAGGGGCCGGATTCGCGAGATGCCCTGCTTCCGCAACAGCAGCGCCACCCGGGCGCTCGTGGCCTCGTTCGGTCAGGAGCAGTAGAGCACCACGTCCCGGTCGCGCGGGATCAGGGCGCGGCGCTGCTCGAGCGCGGAGGGAGTCATGTGCACCGCCCCCGGGATGCCGATCGGCTCGGCCTGCACGTCCAGGTCGTGCCGGAGATCGATGATCGACACCGGCTCGCCCGCGTCCAGCTTCCGCACGAGCTCGTCGACGGTGATCCGCGCGATGCGCAGCTGGCGGAGGAAGAGCTGGCGCCGGGTGACCTTGACGCCCAGGTAGAAGCCGAAGGCGCCGGCGACGACCACGACCGCCCAGAGGCCCAGCCGCTCGGCGAGTGCGGCGGCCTCGGCGAGCTGGTCGTGAAGGGTGTAGCCCAGGCCGACGTAGAGCCCCACCCACAGCACGGCCCCGAGCACGTCGAACACCAGGAAGCGAAATCTCGGCATGCCGAGGGCCCCCGCCAGCGGCTGTCCGATGCTGTTGAGCCCGGGCAGGAACTTCGCGATCAGGAGGGCGCTGGCGCCACGGTGCGCGAACGTCTCCTCACCCCGGCGCACACAGCTGTCGGGCTCGATCGAGATACGGCACAGCCACTTCATGACTCGCTGGCCGCCGCGGCGGCCGACCTCGTACCACAGGAGATCGCCCACGACCGTGCCCGCCAGCGCCAGCGTGCCCGCGAGCCACAGACGGAGATGGCCGGTCCCGGCCAGGGCTCCCGCCCCGAGCAGCAGGGGCTCCCCCGGCATGGGCGGCACGAACTGCTCCAGGACCATGCCCACGAAGAGCGCCGAGTACCCGTACTGGCGGATGAACGCGTCCACGCTTTCCATGAGCGCTAGTCAGCTCGGTCCCCGTTTCGGCCGGGCCAGGCAATGGTGAGGAGCAAGACGCTGTCTTCCAGGGCCTCGACGTCATGAGCCAGGTCCCGGTCCAGGGCGAGCAGACTTCCGGCCGGCAGATCGAACGTCCGCTGGAGCGCGCGAAGCCGAATGTGGCCGCGGAGGGTGTGCACCGAGATGCGGCCCTCGGCCCGATGGTCCGGCATGCGCGCATTCGCCCGGAGCGCGATCAAGACGATGCGGAAGTCGTCGTACTTCACGAGTGTCTTGGCGTTCTGGTCACTCGTCCCCCGGGCTTCGCGGTCGAGCTGCTCGAGCTCTCGCGTGAGATCGAATTCCAGGAAGGGGCTGTCCATGGATCGCGGATGCGGTCTGCGGCGCTGCCCGTCGTCGTGTCGAGCCTCTGACATCGTGAGATCTCCTTCCATTGCCGAGCATGGCCAATCGCCCACCGATGATGGCGCCGCTCGCCCAGGCGTTGTCACGTCAGCTCGACGGCGCAGTGCTCGGACGCCGCCAGCTCGTACGTCTTGCCGTTGATCACGACGCGAATCGCGGGCGCCACGCAGTGCATCGCCTGCACCTGGATGGCCCGGCCCTCGAGCTCGATGCGCAGCGACTGCCCCCGGTAGCGCACCCACAGTCGCAGTCGCCCGAGCGCCTCCGGCAGGCGCGGGTTGAGCCGGAGGACGTCGTCGCGCAGCTCGATGCCCGTGTAGCAGCGCTGCAGGACGTCGACCGTGCCCGCCATGGCGCCGAGGTGGATCCCCTCGGGCGTGGTCCCGCCCTGGATGTCGGCCACGTCCGTCACGAGCCCTTCCATGAAGACGTCCCACGACGCCGGGCGGTCCGCCCGGGCCAGCACCCAGGCATCGGCCACGCGACTCAGCGACGAGTCGTGGACGCTGCGACGGTAATAGTAGTCGATGGTCCTCGGGATCGTCTGGGCGTCGAACGGGTAGCCGAGATGCTCGAACAGCTCGCGCAGCTCGTCGGACGAGAAGAGATAGAACAGCATCAGGACGTCCGGCTGCTTGGAGAGCTTGTAGTTGGCGGTGCTGTCGCCCTCGGCCTCGAGAATGAAGTCGAGCCGGTAGAGATCGCGGTAGCGCTGCCGATATCCCTCCCAGTCGAACTCCTCGAGCGCCTCGTATCCCTCGAACTGGCTCAGGATGCCGTCGGCGTGGAAGACCAGCCGCATCCGCCGGCTGATCGTCTCCCATCCGGCGATCTCCGCCTCGGTGAGGCCGAGCCGGTCACGCAGGCGATGGCCGACCGAGTCGGGCAGGAGGTCCAGCACCGCCCGCGCGCGCCGCAGCACCCACACCGCCATGACGTTGGTGTAGGCGTTGTTGCTCAATCCGGGTCGATCGGCGCCGGGATAGCGGTCGTGGTACTCGTCCGGGCCCATCACGCCGTGGATCCCGTACCGATCGAGTGCCGGATCGTAGGTGGTCGCGCTCGCCCAGAAGCGCGCCATGTCGAGCAGCATCTCGGCGCCGTAGTCGACGAGAAACTCGAGGTCACCGGTGACCTCGTAGTACTGCCAGATGTTGTAGGCGATGGCCGCCCCCACGTGCCGTTGCACGTGCGAGTGGTCTTCCATCCAGCGCCCGGAGCGCGGGTTGTAGAACTGGGTGTCCGTCTCCTCGCGCCCGTTGCTGCCGCTCTGCCAGGGGAACATCGCCCCGCGGTAGCCGGCGGCCCGGGCCGCCACCCGCGCCTCCTCGAGCCGCCGATAGCGGTACAGCAGCAGCGCGCGCGTGATCTCCGGCATGCGCAGGTTCAAGAACGGGAAGATGAACAGCTCGTCCCAGAACACGTGCCCGCGGTAGGCCTCGCCGTGGAGACCCCGCGCGGGCACGCCCACGTCGAGATCCCTCGTGTGCGGCGAGGCGGTCTGCAGCAGATGGAAGACGTGCAGCCGGACCAGGGCGGCGGTGGCGAGCCCGCCATTGCCGGGGGACACGGGCTCACCGTCGACCTCGAGCTCCACGTCGAACGTCGCCCACAGGTGCTTCCACGCCAGCGCATGCGCATGCAGCAGGTCGTCGAAATCCCCCGCGCGCGCGAGCGCGGTGCTCGCGTCCAGGCCACATTCGCTGATGGCGTGGTCCCGTGAGGTGTAGAGCGCCACCGTCTTCCCGATCCGGACCGGCCGCCCCGCGGTCGCTTCGACGACGATGTCCCGCGCGATGTATCGCGGCTCCTCGGTGACCCGGCCCGGGTCATCGACCGGCCGGCCATCCACGTCCACACGAAGCCGGGCCGCCTGCGCGATCACGACCTCCGACTGGTGCGTCCGCACCTTCAGGAAGAGGCCGTCGCGGCGGGCGCGTGTCGTGACGATCGGCACCAGATGGTCCTTGGCGAGCTGCCGATACCGCGCCACGAGATCGTTCACGACGCGGGCGTCGAGCGCGGCGCGGATCTCGAGCGGGCCCGACCAGTCCACCGGGGTGACGATCGTCTCGAGCGCGGCCAGGTGGGGCGACGCCATGGAGACCAGCCGGCGGCTCTCCACCCGTGTGGTACGGCCGGCCCGGTCGCGGACCTGCAGATCGCGCAGCAGGATGCCGCGCCGCAGGTCGAGCTCCTGCCGGTACGACAGCACCTCCACGTCGTGCAGGGAGAACCACGGCTCGCCGGGGCGCCGGAACGTCGTCGGCAGCCAGTTGGGCGCGTTGACGAGATCCTCGTGCTCGAGGGTGCGGCCCTCGATGACGCTCGGCAGGCGGTCGTAGCATCCGGCGATGTAGGTCCCCGGATAGTGCACGGAGTCCGCGGCGCTCTCCGCGGCCGCGCCGCGCGTCGCGAAATAGCCGTTGCCGAGCGTGCACAGCGTCTCGCGCAGCCGCTCCTGCGCGGGGTCGAACCCTTCGTAGACGAGCGCCCAGCCGGTCACGAGGCGGCCCGGGCCCGCGGCGTGAGTCGTATGGTGCCGAGATCGGCGACGACGACATGCGCGCCATGCTGTCGCAGGCCCTCGGCGTGGTCGGCATCGCCCACCCCCACCACGAGGCCGAACTCGCCGCGCCGACCGGCCTCGACGCCGGCCGTCGCGTCCTCGAAGACGACGCTCCTCGCCGGCAGCACGCCGAGACGGCGCGCCGCCTCCAGGAACATCGCGGGGTCCGGCTTGCCCGCCAACCCGACGCGCGCGGCCAGGGCACCGTCGACGCGCACCTGGAAGAGGTCGGTCAGGTGAGCGACGCGAAGGACCCGCGCGGTGTTGCGGCTCGACGAGACCACCGCGGTCTTCACGCCCTGTGCGCGCGCCTCGCGGACCAGCGCGATGGCCGATTGGTACACCGCGATGCCCTCCCGCTCGAGCAGATCGAGGAAGTATCGATCCTTCCGCTTGCCCAGCCCGTGCACGGTCTCGGCGGTCGGTTCGTCGTGCGGGGTGCCCTCGGGCAGGCGGACGTTCCGCGAGACCAGGAAGTCGCGGACTCCCGCCCGGCGCGGCTTACCGTCCACGTAGGCGCGATAGTCGACCGCGATGTCGAACGGCACGAACGGCGCGGAGCGACGCGCGGCGTCCGCGGCCAGGTACTCATCGAAGAGCGTCTTCCACGCGGCGGCGTGCAGCTCCGCGGTCCGGGTGATGACCCCGTCCAGATCGAACAGGAACGCATCGAACGCCGACAGGTCGATGATCATCGTGGTCACCGTGCATGGTACCCGATGTATAGTACCTCCGCGGGAAAGCGGCCCCTCGTTCGAGGCCTCCACGGTATCGGAGGAGCACATGACATCTGCGCACGGCACGCACGCGCCCCACGAGCCGGCGCCGACCGGCCGCACCGGATCGCCCGCCCATCATGGTGCACCCGATGGTCACGCCGACCACGGCGCCCACGCCCAACACGACCGGCACGCCGGTCACAGCGTCGAGATGTTCCGGCGCAAGTTCTGGGGGACGTTGCTCCTCTCGATTCCCACCGTGGTGTGGTCGCCGATGGTCCAGCACTGGCTCGGCTACGAGGCCTGGGGCGGGGCCACGGCCTCGCGCGTGATCCCCGCGGTGTTCGGCGCGCTGGTGTTCGCCTACGGCGGGTGGGTGTTCGTCCGGGGCGCCCTCGACGAGCTGGCCGACCGCCGTCCCGGGATGATGACGCTCATCGCGCTGGCCATCGGCGTCGCCTTCGTGTTCAGTCTGGCGGTGACGCTCGGCTTCCCCGGAACCGATCTCTGGTGGGAGCTCGCCACCCTGGTCACGATCATGGTCCTCGGTCACTGGGTCGAGATGCGCTCGATATCCCAGGCGCAGGGCGCGCTCCAGGAGCTCGCGAAGCTGCTGCCGGACACCGCGGAACGAATCGCGGGCGATGGCACCGAGGTCGTCCCGGTCTCCGCGCTCCGTGAGGGCGACCTCGTGCTGGTTCGCCCGGGCGCCGGCATTCCCGCCGACGGCACCGTGCGAGAGGGCGGCAGCGAGGTGAACGAATCGATGATCACCGGCGAGTCACGGCCGGTACCCAAGTCGATGGGCGCCAGCGTCATCGCGGGAACCGTCAACGGGTCGGGCTCGCTGAGGCTCCAGGTCACCCGGATCGGCGAGAACACCGCTCTCGCCGGGATCATGCGCCTGGTGGCCCAGGCGCAGACATCGCGCTCCCGCGCCCAGGCGCTCGCCGACCGGGCCGCGTTCCTCCTCACCATCGTGGCGGTCGCCGCCGCCGTCGCCACCCTGGTGGGCTGGCTCGCCGCCGGAGCGGCCGCCGCCTTCGTGATCGAGCGGGTGGTCACCGTGCTGGTGATCGCGTGTCCGCACGCGCTGGGGCTCGCCATCCCGCTGGTCGTGGCGATCTCCACGACCATCGGCGCCCGCAACGGCCTGCTCGTTCGCGACCGCCGCGGCCTCGAAGAGGCCCGCAACGTGACCGCCGTGTTCTTCGACAAGACGGGCACGCTCACGCGTGGCGAGTTCCGGGTGGTGGAGATCACCACGGCGGCGGGCCTCGCCCACGACGAGGCGCTCGCGCTCGCCGCCGCGGTGGAGCGCGACTCCGAGCACACGATCGCCCGCGGCATCGTCCGGAGCGCGGAGGAGCGGGCGCTCGCGATCCCGGAGGCCGAGCACTTCCAGGCCGTCCCCGGCCACGGGGTGCAGGCCACGGTGGGCGGCCGTCCGCTGCTGCTCGGGGGCCCCGCCCTGCTCCGCCGGCTCGACGTGAAGATGGACCCGGCGTTGCAGGCGGCCGTCGACCGCGCGGCCGCGCGCGGCCAGGCCGCGATCACCATGACCGAGCGGGCGACGGCCCTCGCGGTGTTCGCGGTGGCCGACGCGGTCCGCGAGGAGTCCGCCGAGGCGGTGCAGCGGCTCCACGCGCAGGGCATCGAGGTGATCATGATGACCGGCGATGCGGAGCCGGTGGCCCGCGCGGTGGCCGAGCAGCTCGGCATCGACACCGTCTTCGCCGAGGTCTTGCCGGAGCAAAAGGCGGCGAAGGTCAAGGAGGTGCAGGCGCGCGGGAAGCGGGTGGCGATGGTGGGCGACGGGGTGAACGATGCGCCGGCCCTCCTGACCGCGGACGTCGGCATCGCCATCGGGGCCGGGACCGACGTCGCGGTGGAGGCCGGCGACGTGGTGCTCGTGCGGAGCGACCCCCGCGACGTGCCCCGCATCATCGCGCTCAGCAAGGCGACGTACCGGAAGATGATCCAGAACCTCTGGTGGGCCGCCGGCTACAACGTCGTGGCGATCCCGCTCGCCGCCGGCGTGCTGTCCCCCTGGGGCATCGTGCTGCCGCCCGCGGTCGGCGCGGTGCTGATGTCGGCCAGCACCATCATCGTCGCCCTCAACGCGCAGCTGCTCCGTCGCTTCTCCGCTTGACTCGCGCTCCGCCGCAGGCCAGGATGTCACCCAATGAAAACGATCCTGCACCCCACGGATTTCTCGCCCGCCTCGCGGCCGGCGTTCAAGAAGGCGATCGAGGTGGCCAAGAAGGATCGGGCCACGCTGACGCTCCTCCACGTGATGGCGCCGATGGTCCCCGCCGGCAATCTCTACATCTCACCGAGGACGTACGACGAATGGGCGGCCGCCTCCACCGAATCGGCCAACAAGGCGATGGGGGGCCTTCTCAAGCGGGCGCGAGCCGCCGCGGTGAAGGCGAAGTCGATCGTCCTGATGGGCATACCGGCCGACGTGATCGTTCGCACCGCGCGGACCAGACGCGCCGCGCTCATCGTGATGGGGACGCACGGTCGCTCCGGGTTCTCGCGATTCCTGCTCGGCAGCGTGGCCTCGCGAGTCGTCGCGACGTCGCCGTGTCCGGTGCTCACCGTGCGTGGCAAGTAGCGCCTCACCCACCTCGTCTGTTGCGTCGAAGCCGCCCGCTGCGCGGGCACGATCTGCGGAGGGACAATGCCCAAGCGCTCATTCGCCGTCCTGGTCGCTACCGACGCCTCGCGGCCGGCGCGCGCCGCCGTGGCGGCCACGCTGACGTTCCCCTGGCCGGACGATACGCGAGCCCACGGCGTGATGGTCGGTGCGGTCTCCGGCCGCAATCGGTGGGGACGCCGCGCCCGCGCCGCCCTCGGTCCCTGGCTGCGGCAGGAGGCGGCGCGCGTTCAGCGCCGGCTGAGGCGACGCTGGGCGGACGCCGAGGTCGTGGTCGTCGATCCCCCGGTGGTCAAGGCCATCGTGGAGCAGGCGCGGCGACGGCGCGCCGACGTCATCGTCGTGGGCTCCCGCGGTCGGGGCACGCTGCAGAGCGCCCTTCTCGGCAGCATCAGTCGGGACGTGACGCACGAGGCACAGTGTGCCGTGCTCGTCGTCAAGGGACGAGGGCGGGCGCCGCGACGCCTGCTGATCGGACTCGATGGCTCGGCCCGCTCGCGGCACGCGGTGGCGTTCGTCAGCCGGCTGTCGTCGCCACGAGGCGGGCGCGTGACCCTGCTGGCGGTGGTCGAACCGACCTCTTCCCGGGCGATCGGGCGCTTGCCGGCGTCGGTCCGCTCGGTGCTGGCGGGCGAATTGGCCGCGCTCGACCGAGAGCGGGTGACGCGCGCCCGGCGGGAGCTGTCGCGCGCATCGCGGCGGCTCCGGCGGGCCGGGTGGGCGGTCGACAGCGTCGTGCGGCGCGGCATTCCCTTGTCCGAGCTGCTCCGGGCCGCCTCGACGAGGCGCAGCGATGTCACGGTCGTCGGGGCTCGAGGCGCCACCGGCCTCGAACGCCTTCTGCTCGGCAGCGTCGCGGAGGGCACGCTCGCGCATTCGCGAGGCTCGGTCCTGATCGTGAAGTGAGTCGGCGCGAACATCGCGGCCTGCGCTCGCCCCGATCGTGCAGCGGCGCGGGACCACCGATACGGAGGACGACATGGCAGACGCCCTGGTTCCCCTAGCGATCGGCTCCCGGTCGGTGCTGATCGCGCCGATCGGCGGTCTCGGGATCGGCCTCGATGTCGGCCGCCTCCCGTACACCCTGCGGGTCCTCCTGGAAAACGTGGCGCGCGCGGCCGCGCTCGGCGTCGGCGATGCCGACGAGGTCCAGGCCGTCGCCGCGTGGCAGCCGACGGCGGCCCCCACGAAGGAGATCTCGTTCCGGCCGAGTCGCGTCCTGATGCAGGACTTCACCGGCGTCCCGGCCATCGTCGACCTCGCCGCGATGCGGGAGGCGCTGCAGGCGCTCGGAGGCAATCCCGCGCGGGTCAACCCCGTCTTGCCCGCGGAGCTGGTCATCGACCATTCGGTCCAGGTCGACGAGTTCGGAACCCCCACCGCGATGCAGCACAATCTGGCACTCGAATTCGAGCGGAACCGTGAGCGGTACGCCTTCCTGCGCTGGGGCCAGCGCGCCTTCGGCAATTTTCGGGTCGTTCCTCCCAACACCGGCATCGTGCATCAGGTCAATCTGGAGTATCTCGCTCGGGTGGTGGAGGTCCGGGACGTGGACGGCCGCCCGCTGGCCTTCCCCGACACGCTGGTGGGAACGGACTCGCACACGACGATGATCAACGGTCTCGGGGTGCTGGGCTGGGGCGTCGGCGGCATCGAGGCCGAGGCGGCGATGGTCGGCGAGGCGGTCTCGATGCTCGTGCCGCAGGTCGTCGGCGTCAAGTTGACGGGCACGCTGCCGGCGGGGGCGACCGCCACCGATCTGGTCCTGACCGTCACCCAGCGCCTGCGCTCGATCGGGGTGGTCGGACAGTTCGTGGAGTACTTCGGGGAAGGCCTGGGCCGACTGCCCGTGGCCGACCGGGCCACCATCGGAAACATGTCCCCGGAGTATGGGGCCACCTGCGGGTTCTTCCCGGTCGACGACGAGACGCTGCGCTACCTGCGGCTGACCGGGCGCGGCGACGAGCACGTCGAGCTCGTGGAGCGGTACTGCCGGGCGCAGCGCCTGTTCTACGAGCCCGGGAAGGAGCCGGCGTACACGCGCGTCGTCGAGCTGGATCTCTCCACCGTCGAACCGAGCGTGGCGGGACCGCGACGGCCGCAGGACCGCCTGCCCCTCGGCGCCGTGAAGCAGGCGTTCCTCACGTCGATCGGCACGTTCGGGATCGGCTACGGCAAGCAGGATCAAGAGCTCGCCACGAGCTTCCCGGCCAGCGATCCGCCCAAGTCGGCCGCGCCCGGGGGGCGGGTCCCCAGCGAGGAGGCCAGGCCGGTGGTGACGGCGTCGACGTCGCCGCCGCTGGATCGCGCGGCGAGCGAGGTGAGCGTCCGGCTCGGCGGCGCGAGCGTCCCGCTGAGCCACGGCTCGGTGGTGATCGCGGCGATCACGAGCTGCACGAACACCTCCAACCCGTCGGTCATGATCGCGGCCGGCCTCCTGGCCAGGAAGGCGGTGGCGCGCGGCCTCGCGCGCAAACCCTGGGTGAAGACGAGCCTGGCCCCCGGCTCGAAGGCGGTGACCGAGTACTACCGGCGCGCCGGGCTGGCGTCAGACCTCGACACGCTCGGCTTCGCCACCGTCGGCTACGGCTGCACGACGTGCATCGGCAACTCCGGTCCCCTGCCCGAGCCCATCTCGCGAGCGGTCGGCGAGGGCGATCTCGTGGTGTGCGCGGTCCTCTCGGGCAACCGCAACTTCGAGGCGCGGATCCATCCCGAGGTCAAGGCCAACTATCTCGCCTCCCCGCCGCTCGTGGTGGCCTATGCCATCGCCGGGCGCATCGACGTCGACCTGACCACCGAGCCGCTCGGGCGGGATCGCGAGGGCCGCGACGTGTTCCTGCGCGATCTGTGGCCCAGCCCCGAGGAAGTGGCGGACGTCGTCCGGCAGACCGTCGACCGCGAGGCGTTCCGGGCCACCTACGCCGACGTCTTCACCGGCGACCAGCAGTGGGTCACGCTGCCGGTTCCCGAAGGATCGCTCTTCGCGTGGGATCCGACATCGACCTATGTCCGCCGGCCTCCGTACTTCGACGGGATGGCGGCGGACGCGGCCCCCATCGCGGACATCTCGGGCGCGCGCTGCCTGGTGATGGTCGGCGACAGCATCACCACCGATCACATCTCGCCCGCCGGCGCGATCCAGCCGGACAGCCCGGCGGGGCAGTATCTGCTCGAGCACGGCGTGGACCGCCGGGACTTCAACTCGTACGGGTCCCGGCGCGGCAACCACGAGGTGATGGTTCGGGGCACGTTCGCGAACGTCCGCCTGCGGAACCTGCTGGCCCCGGACCGGGAGGGCCCGTGGACGGTGCACCATCCCAGCGGCGACACCATCTCGATCTTCGCGGCGGCCGAACGGTACCGGACCGCGGGCACGCCGCTGCTCGTGGTGGCCGGCAAGGAATACGGCGCCGGCTCGTCGCGCGACTGGGCCGCGAAGGGGCCCCGGCTCCTCGGGGTGCGCGCCGTGCTCGCCGAGAGCTACGAGCGGATCCACCGATCGAACCTCATCGGCATGGGGATCCTGCCGCTGCAGTTCAAGGACGGCTCCTCCGCGAAGTCCCTGGGGCTGAGCGGGCGCGAGACGTTCGCCATCAGCGGGCTCGCTGACGGCACCGCGAGCGAAGTGACCGTCACCGCGGTGTCCGACGGCGGCTCACCGCTCCGCATCCCCGTCCGGGTGCGGCTCGATACGCCCCGTGAGCGCGACTATCTCCGTCACGGAGGCATTCTGCCCTTCGCGGTCCGGTCACTCCGGAGAATGACCTAGCCCTCAGCGCTCACCCATGCCTTCGGCCGGCTTCGGCGCGGTGCCGGCATGGACCTTTTCTTCGATCCGCTTGCCGATCGCCGCATCGACGTTCCTCCAGTACTGGAACGCGCGCTCGAGCACGGCGCCGCGGACGCCGCCGAGCAGGCTCCCCGCCACCGTGTCGACGAGCTGGTCTCGCTGCGCGTCGTTGAAGACATTCCGCACCAGCGTGCCCGCTTGCCCGAAATCGTCGTCCTCGGCGTGAAGCGTATAGGCGCTGCGGACCATCTCCCCGTCGCTCTCCCACCCGTCCGCCATCGCTCCGGTCTCGTCCGACCAGTCCCGACCTTCGCTGTTCGGCGCGTACACCGGCGCGTTGCCGCTGTGCTCGTAGGCCATGTGGGCGTCGAACATGTAGGTGTTGACCGGCACCTTGGGGCGGTTGACCGGCAGCTGGTGGAAATTGGCGCCGATCCGGTTGCGCTGCGCGTCGTTGTAGGCGAACGCGCGGCCCAGCAGCATCTTGTCGGGCGAGAGGCCGATGCCGGAAACCGTGTTGCCCGGCGAGAAGGCGGCCTGCTCGATCTGCGCGAAGAAATTCTCCGGGTTGCGGTTGAGCGTCATGGTGCCGACCCGGATCAGGGGGTAGTCGGCGTGCGGCCAGGTCTTGGTCAAGTCGAACGGGTTGAAGCGATAGGTCTTCGCCTGCGCGTAGGGCATGACCTGAACGGACAGCGTCCAGCTCGGATAATCGCCGCGCGCGATCGCCTCGAAGAGGTCGCGGCGGTGGACGTCGGCGTCCTGGCCCGCCATGTCCGCCGCCTCCGCGTTGGTGAAGAAACGCATGCCCTGGTTGGTGTGGAAGTGGTACTTCACCCAGAATTTCTCGCGGGCGGCGTTGATCCACATGAAGGTGTGCGAGCCGTAGCCGTTCATGTGCCGCCAGGTGCGGGGCAGGCCGCGCTCGCCCATCAGGTACGTGACCTGGTGGGCCGACTCGGGGCTGTTCGCCCAGAAGTCCCACTGCATGTGATTGGAGCGGAGCCCCGAGTCGGGGAGCCGCTTCTGGCTGCGGATGAAATGCGGGAACTTCATCGGGTCGCGCACGAAGAAGACCGGCGTGTTGTTGCCGACCAGGTCGTAATTGCCCTCCTCGGTGTAGAACCTCAGCGAGAAGCCGCGCACGTCGCGCCACGTGTCGGGGCTGCCCGCTTCCCCGGCGACCGTGGAGAAGCGCGCGAGCATGTCGGTGACGGCGCCCTTCCGAAACAGGGCGGCCCTGGTGAAGGCGGAGACGTCCTCGGTCGTCTCGAAGACCCCGAACGCGCCGGCGCCCTTGGCGTGCGGCTGACGCTCGGGCACCTTTTCCCGGTTGAAGTGCGCCATCTGCTCGAGAAAATGCACATCGTGAAGGAGCAGCGGGCCGTTGGGACCGACGGTCAGCGAGTTGCGGTCGCTCGGCGCGGCCGCGCCGGCGCCAGTGGTGGAACCACCCGTGCGTGCTTTTTTGGGTGCGGCCATGGTTTCCTCCTCATTCGACGGCCTTGTCGTCGAGGTGTTCGGGTATCCCGTCCGTTTGACCCCGCCCCTAGGGTCTCGGATACCGCGCGCGGCGCCGCCGTCGCTGAACGCGCCGTTTCAACCGACGAGCCAGGATCGTCAGCGCTCCCTTGAAGGCGTCGGAGCGGGTGCGGGCCGTATGCTCCACCCGGAGGATCGGTCCCCTCGACGGAGTCAGCGTGAGCGCACAGCGGATCGCCACCCCGCCCCGGGGTCCATCGTCATCGAAGAACGCGACCCGGACCGCGCGGGGGGCCATGCCCCGCCGCGCCATCAGCCGGTCGAGCTGCTGCTCGACCTCCGCGCGCAACCGATCTCGAACGCCAACTCCGCTGATCCTCGTGAGCATGTCTCTACCGGCTCTCCAGGACCTTCTTCAGCACCCGCGCTTCATTGTGCTCCTCGTCGCGCGCGCCGTACAGCAGGGTCACCGTCCGCTCCCTGGCCTTCTGCCTCAGCAGCTTGAGGGCGTCCTTCCGCCCGGCCAGCTCCTTCCGGTAGCGGGCCTGAAATCCCTTCCACCTTGCCGGATCGTGACCGAACCACTTGCGCAGCTCGGCGCTCGGGGCCACGTCCTTCAGCCACAAGCTCAGCGCCGCCCGCTCCTTGGTCACACCGCGCGGCCACAGCCGATCCACCAGGACCCGGAACCCGTCGTCCCGGGACGGCTTCTCGTACACGCGCTTCACCCGGATCATCCCGTCATCCCCCTTCCTCCGAAGCTCACGCCGAATGGCCGGCGCTCGAGAGCCGCCGGTCGAGGTCATACGCGGCGCTGATGAGCGCCAGGTGAGTGAAGGCCTGCGGGAAGTTGCCCAGGTGCTCGCCTTGATGCCCGAGCTCCTCGCTGTAGAGCCCGAGATGATTGGCGTAGCCGAGCATCTTCTCGAAGACGAAGCGCGCCTGCTGCAGATCGCCCAGCCGCGACAGGCACTCGACGTACCAGAACGAGCACATGTTGAAGGTCCCCTCGTCGTCCAGGAACCCGTCGGAGAACTCGTCCCCGATGCGGTAGCGGGAGACGAGCGAGTCGCTCACCAGGTCGCGCTCGATCGCGCGCAGGGTGGACACCCAGCGGGGGTCGGCCGGCGCGATGAACTTGACGAGGGGCAGGAGGAGCGAAGACGCGTCGAGCGCGGTCGAGCCCTTGCTCTGCACGAACGTCTTCCGATCCGCATTCCAGAACTGGTCGAAAATGTCCTGATAGATCGCGTCGCGCGTCTCGTGCCAGCGCGTGAGGGGAGCCGGAAACGAACGCTTGCGGGCGAGGCGGATGGCCCGGTCGATCGCCGCCCAGCACAGCACCCGAGAGTAGAGGAATTCACGCCGCCCGCCCCGCACCTCCCAGATGCTCTCGTCCGGTTCCTGCCAGTGCCGACCGACCCAGTCGACGAAGCGGACGACGTTGATCCACAGGTCGTGCGAGATGGGGGCGCCGTACTTGTCGTAGAGGTAGATCGAGTCCATCAGCTCGCCGTAGATGTCGAGCTGCAGATGGGTGTAGGCCAGGTTGCCGATGCGGACCGGCCGCGAGCCCTTGTAACCCTCCAGATGAGGGAGGCTCTCCTCGGTCAGGAGCTTGCGGCCGTCGATGCCGTACATGATCTGGAGCGCTCCGTCGGGCTCGAGCCCGGCGCACCGGTCCTCGACCCAGCGCATGAAGGCCCCCGCCTCGTCGGTGAAGCCGAGCCGGATGAGACCGTAGAGCGTGAACGAGGCGTCTCGAATCCAGGTGTGCCGATAATCCCAGTTCCGGGCGCCCCCCACTCTTTCCGGCAGACCGAAGGTGGGGGCGGCCACGATCGATCCGAAGGTTCGCGAGGTCAAGAGCTTCAGGGTCAGAGCGGAGCGGTTCACCATCTCCCGCCACCGGCCGCGGTAGGTCGAGCGGCCCACCCAGCCGCGCCAGAAGTTGACCGTGTCCTTGAACGCCCGGGCCACGTAGTCGGGAGCGCCGGAGGGTGACTCCCCCCCGGGCTCCACCTGCTCGAAGATGAAGGACGCCGACTCGTCGGCGTGAAGCGTGAACTCCGCCACCGCGGCCCCGTCCACGATGCGCACCGGGACCGAGGAGCGAAGGAGAAACACGCGGGCGGGGCCACTCTCCGCGACGAAGCGGACACCGTCCGGCGTCTGCTCGGCGGTATGGGTTGATCGCGCGTAGTCGAAGCGCGGCTGACACACCATCCGGAAGGTGATCTCCCCACGGACCGTTTTCGCGCGCCGGACGACGTCATGCGCTTGCAGCACGTCGCTGATCGGCATGAAGTCCGATACCTCGGCCACCCCATCCTCGGAGAGAAAGCGGGTCAGCAGGACACAGGTGTCGGGCAGGTAGAGCTGTTTCTGCCGCGCGCCCTCGAGGACGGGGGCGAGCTGGAAGCGCCCACCCCGCTCATCATCCAGCAGGGCGGCGAAGATGGACGGCGAGTCGAAGCGGGGCGCGCACATGAAATCGATCGACCCGTCCACCGCGACGAGCGCCACCGTGTGGAGGTCGCCGATGACCCCGTAATTCTCGATCGGTTGATAGCCCATGCTACCGTTTGACCTGCGCGCCGAAACCGGCGGCGTTGAGCGCCTGTACGACCGCCGCGGCCTGGAAGTCGCCCGTGACCTCGAAGGCCGTCGCCCCCGGGGTCGCCTCGCAACACAGGTCGCAGCAGTTATGGACGCCCGAGACCTTCAGGCGTTTCACCCGGCCCCGGGGAACGCGGCTCACGGCCTTCATCGCCAGGTGCGCGTCGTCGGTGCTGCCGTGGAAGCCGGCGCCCGCGATGGCGTCGAGAGCCTTCTGAGCCGCTGCGCCGACGGGCATCGGTCATCCCTCCCGGTCCGAAGAGGTCCCGGCAAGGGTCAGCAGGCAGGCACTCTCCTCCAGGGCCTCCACGTCGTGCGCGATGGCAGACTCGAGCACGATGAGCTCTCCGGCCCCGAGCGCTTCCGCACGGCCGCCGGCCCGGAAGGTCACCGAGCCACTCAGGACGTGAAAGGTGAGCGGCCCGGCGGCCTGATGCTCGGAGAGCTTGGCTCCCTTGCCAAGCAGCATCAGCACCAGGCGCAGCCCGGGCTCCTTGGTCAAGGTGATCGCATTGCGTCCCCTCGTACGCCAGGTGGGCTCTTGCCTGAGCCGCTCCAGGTGCTCGGCGAGCGGCACGTGAACGAGGGGAGCCTCGACCGGTCGGTCAGGTCTCGCCTTCCACTGGTCAACCATGATGGTCTCCGATCTCGCGCTCCATCGCCACCTCGGCCTCGAGGTTCTCCCGGTCGCGGAAGATGCTGGCCACCGCCAGCACTCGACCGCCGGACCGGTAACGGACGCTCCCATCGTGCGCCTCGAGGCTGCCATCGACCTCGATGGCGTCCCAGTGCTCGGCGTGACCCACGTAGTTGATGGAGATGTCGTAGTGCTGGCTCCAGAAGAACGGCACGTCGGTGAAGCGCGCGCGGTCGCCGACGATGGTACGGGCGACCGCCTGGCCCTGCCGCTGCGCCAGTACCCAGTGCTCGATGCGCACCAGGCCGCCCCCTCGCGGGTTCGGCCAGCGCGCCACGTCGCCGACCGCGAAGACCCCCGGGGTCGCCGTCTCCAGATGGGCGTCCACCACGATCCCCTTCTCGACCCGCAGTCCCGCGCGCTCGGCGAGCGCGGTCGCGGGCCTCACGCCGATCCCGGCGACGACGAAGTCCGCGTCGAGACGCCCGCCGTCCTCGAGCGCCACTCCCGCCCGGGTGACGCCGCTTGCCTTCGCCCCGAGGTGGAAGACGACCCCGTGCTGCTCGTGGAGGCCGCGGATGAAGTCGCCCAGCTCCGGACCGAGCACGCGCTCGAGTGGGCGCCGGTCGGGGGCGACCACGTGCACCTCGATCTTTCGCGCGCGGAGCGACGCGGCGACCTCGAGCCCGATGAAGCTCGCGCCCAGGACGACCGCGCGGCGTGCCCCCTCCGCCGACTTGATGATCGCACGGCTGTCGGCCAGCGTGCGCAGGTAGTGAATGGGTGGGCCGGACTCGCCCGGCAGCGCGAGCCGAACCGGATCGGCCCCGGTGGCGAGAACGATCGCCTCGAATTCCCGCTCGGTCCCGTCATCGAAGGTCAGGCGCTTCCGGCCGGGATCGAGCGCGGCCACCTGACGGCCGCGCACGAGCTCGATTCCTCGTTCCTCGTAGTAGCCGCCGGGCTGCAGCGGAAGCAGCGCTTCCTGGACGGTTCCCGCCAGGTAGTCCTTGGATAGATTCGGCCGGTCATACGGCGCCTCGTGGTCGCGATCGAAGAGAGCAATGGCGCCCTCGAACCCGAGGAGGCGCAGCTCGTCCGCGGCGCTGTTGCCCGCGGCCCCCGCGCCCACGATGGCGACCGATCGCGGGGCCGGCGCCCCCGGCCGCGCCACGCGCCGCACGCTGCCCGCCTTCGCCCGCTTCCCGGTCACGAACACCTGGCCGGCGCGCTGGACGATCTCGTAGCCGGCCACCGGGCTCAAGGCCGGCGCGGCCAGCGCCTCGCCGGTCCGGAGGCTGAAGCAGGCGTGGTGCCAGGGGCAGCGGACGGTGTCGTCCACGACCAGCCCGTCGGCGAGAGGGCCGCCGTAGTGGCTGCACGTCGCGCCGATCGCGAAGATCTCCGGACCCCGCCGCACCAGGATGACCGGCTCCCCCTGGACGTGACCCAGCAACGGAACACCCTCGGCGAGCGAATTCGCCGGGATGCCGCCGATGAGATCAGGTCCGTTCTGAGTCTCAGATTGGTCGCTCATGCCCATCCCCCCTGGCGCCGGGCGCCGCGAACTGTTTCGCGATGGCGCCGGCGAGCGCGTCCGCGATCACGTACATGTGCCGCTTCATCGTGTCCCACGTCTGCGCCTCCGGCGCGTATTCCTGGCGCTGCACCTGCTGGATCTGCTGGACGTGATGCCCGCCGTGGGCGAGCAGCAAGCCGTTCAACGTGTCGTAGGGCAGATTCGGGTTGGCCTCGCTCAGGAATCTGGCGATCTCGGACGCGTTGCCACTCAGACTCTGGTACGCCGCGTCCTGCCTGTCCTTGCTGCCCGCAACGGTCGCTTCGAGGTACTGCTTGACCGCGCCGTAGTGCCCGGCGAGCAGCCCGAACAGCTTCCCGGACGCGTCCTTGCCGTAGTACGGCTCGATCGCGGCCGCGATCTGTTTGGCGTTGGCGACGACCTCCTGCTCCGCCACCGCCGCAGCGGGCTGGTTCCCCGCGAACGTGGCCACGACCACGTTGCGGACCCAGAAGACGTGGCCGACCCAGAGATCTCGCAGCGCCGCACTGGTCTCGTTGGCCTTCGCCGGCCCGGCAGCTCGAGCGAGGGGGTGGGTCCCGTGCTGGGCGAGCGCGGGCACCACCGGCGCGCAGACAACGGCCAGAACCGAGATGACGCCGAGGCATCGCTTCACCATGCTCATCACGAGCTCCTTTGAAGGTTTTCGGGCCGTGTCCGTCGCCGGCCCTGTCGCTTCCTTTTCTACGCTCCATCTCTCGCTTCGACCATTAGAAACGCTTCGGCTCATCCTTAGCTTTTACGGTAGGATCGGCGCGCGCGATGGAGTGGCTCAACTACCACCACCTGCTCTACTTCTGGACGGTCGTGCGAACCGGCAGCGTGGCGGCCGCGAGCGCCGAGCTGAAGCTCGCCCCGCCGACCATCAGCGTTCAGATCCGGCGGCTCGAGGAGCGGCTGGGCGAGAAGCTGCTCCGACGGTCGGGGCGTCACGTCGTCCCCACCGAGATGGGCCAGGTCGTCTATCGCTACGCCGACGAGATCTTCACCCTGGGCCGCGAGCTCGTCGATACCGCCCGCGGCCGGCCGACGGGTCGTCCGATGCACGTCGTCATCGGCGTGCACGACGGAGTGCCCAAGTCCATCGCCCGGCGGCTCATCGAGCCCGCGCTGTCCCTCCCGGAGCCGGTCCGGATCACCTGTCGCGAGGGCAGCGCGGAACAGCTCCTCGCGGACCTGTCCGTCCAACGCCTCGACGTCGTGCTGGCCGACGCGCCGATCGCGCCGACCGTGAAGGTCCGCGCCTACAACCACTTGCTCGGTGAGACGGGACTGTCGTTTCTCGGGGTCCCGCGGCTCGTGCGCAAGTACCGGCCGGGTTTCCCGCGATCGCTGCGCGACGCGCCGATGCTGATGCCCATGGCGGACACCACCGTGCGGCGCAACCTCGATCAGTGGCTCGAATCCCTCGACGTCCGACCTCGGGTCGTCGGAGAGTTCGACGACTCGGAGCTACTCTGGGAGTTCGGCGCGATCGGACTCGGAGTGTTCTCGGCGCCGCTCGTGCTCGAGACGCATCTCGTGCGGCTCTACAACGTGCAGCGAATCGGCTGGGCCCCGGGCGTCCTCTCGACCTTCTACGCGATCTCGGTGGAGCGGAAGCTCAAGCATCCGGCCGCGGTCGCGATCTGCGACGCGGCACGGAGCACGCTCTTCGCGAAGAGCACGCCGACCCCGTCTCGGCGCGCGCGGACGAGACCGGCGCGCAGCTGACGCGGCGCCGTCGGGCCGGAACGCTCCGCGGCATGACCGTCCCCTCAGGGGTAGAGGCCGCGAAGCCGATGCGCCTCCGCCACGCGTCCGATCCCCTCCATCAGGGCCGCCCCTCTCAGGGCCACCTTCTCGCGCTCGGCCGTCGCCCAGACCCGGTCGACCGCGCGGGCCATGATCTCCTGAAGCCGCGCGGTGACCTCGGTCTCCCGCCAGAAGTGATGCTGAAGACCCTGAACCCACTCGAAGTAGGACACCACGACCCCGCCGGCGTTGGCGAGAATGTCCGGAATCACCCGGATCCCTCGCTCGTGCAGGATCGCATCCGCCTCCGCGGTGGTAGGACCGTTGGCGCCCTCGACGATGAGGGCCGCCTTCACCCGATCCGCATTGTCTCCGTGAATCTGCGATCCGACCGCCGCCGGCACCAGCATGTCGCAGTCCTGCTCCAGCAGGTCCCCGCTCGAGATCGGCTCGGTGCCGGGCAGGCCGACCACGCTGCCGCTCTCCTTGACGTGGGCCTGGAGCTTCAGCACATCGAGGCCCTGGTCGTTCCAGATCCCTCCGTTGATGTCGCCGACGCCGACGATCACGCCGCCGTCGTTGTAGAGCAGACGGGCCACCACGCTTCCTACATTGCCGAACCCCTGAATCACCACCCGCCTGCCTCGCAGCTCGAGGCCCAGACGGTGAGCGGCCTGGTGAAGCACGTACACGATTCCCCGACCGGTCGCTTCCCGGCGCCCGTGCGATCCTCCGATCATGAGCGGCTTGCCGGTCACCACTCCGGGAACGCTTCGTCCCTGGGTCATCGAATACGTGTCCATCATCCACGCCATGGTCTGCTCGTCGGTTCCGAGATCCGGGGCGGGAATGTCCACGTCGGGTCCGATGAGCGGCATGATCTCGGCGGTGTAGCGCCGGGTCACGCCCTCACGCTCCCGTGACGACATCTGATGAGGGGCGCAGCGCACCCCACCCTTCGCGCCTCCGTACGGCAAGCCCATCAGCGCGCATTTCCAGGTCATCAGCATCGCCAGGGCGCTCACCTCACCGAAGTTCACGCTCGGGTCGTACCGGAGCCCGCCCTTGCTCGGCCCGAGGGCGGTATCGTGGTGGACCCGGTATCCGATGAAGACCTCGGTCCGTCCGTCGTCCATGCGTACCGGGATGGACACGGTCAACGCGCGTCGAGGGTACCGGAGCCGCTCGTGGATGCTCTGGTCGAGATTCAAGCGCGCCGCGATCGTGTCGAGCTGGGCCAGTGCGGTTCGATGAAGAGGCGACTCGAGCTCCGAGGCTGCCGTCGTCAACATGGTCATGCTCCCTCCATTTCCTCGACGGGGTACCAGCGAACCCACAGCTGCTCGTCGTGAGGGGACATCTTGACGGTGTCGAGCTCGACCACCGCGGTCGATCCCCGCCACGTACGCTTCGTCCCCCGCTCGACCGGACTCCCGTAACAGGCGGTCAGGATCTCGCTCATCCGCTCGAGCCGATCGGCTTCCGCATCGGCGGCCCGGAACAGGACCTGGCACAGCTCACCGGTGGCGTGCGAGAACTGCGGGAACATCTCGAACGAGTAGTCCTCGATCGTCACCGATCCCTTGATCGGGGCGTAGGCGTTCGCAAACTTCGCGATCGGGGTGATCGGGCTCACGCGGCCCGTGAGGGCCCCCCGCACCTGCTCCTCGGTCATCCCCCACTCGATCGCGGGCCATCCAGCGATGTCACGGACGTCTTCAGCCAAACTGATCACGGTAGACCTCCTCGCTCGTCATGTCCGTTCTTTGTACGCGACGGCTGAGAAATGGGCCATTAGAAAGTCTTCTCACCTGCGTTAGATTTTCGTGAAGTAACGATCCAGTGGACCAACGATCGAATCACAGGTAGAAAGAGCTGGTCATGGAGACGAGCTCGGCGGACCGGCTGTTTCGGCGCATCGTGGAAGAGATGCCGGAGGCGGTGATCTTCGCGGACCGGCAGGGGGTGGTGCGGCTGTGGAACCGGGGAGCGGAGACCATGTTCGGGTACTCGGCCGCCGAGGCCACGGGACAGAGCCTCGATCTGATCATCCCGGAGCGCTTTCGCGCTCGACACTGGGACGGCTACGGTCACGTCATGGCCACCGGGGTGACCAGCTACGGACAGCGGCTGCTGGCGGTGCCCGCCATGCGGAAGGACGGTCGGCGTATCTCCATCGAGTTCTCGATCGCTCTGTTGAAGGACGAGCGCGGTGACGTGACCGGCGCCTTGGCGGTCGTCCGTGACGTGACGGCTCGCTGGCAAGCCGAGCGCGAGCGGAATGCCCGCCTGGCCGCGCTGGAGAAGCGTGGAGAATCGGACCGCGGGGACGCAGCTACGTAGTCGCGCGCGGCGCGGGCCGCTCTTCCTTGCTCAGCGCGACCAGCACGACGCTGAGCCCCACCGACCCCAGGCACCACCAGAACAGCGTCTGATAGCCCTGGACCGGCGTGTGTCCGTCCAGCTTGGGAAAGCCCGCCAGGATCAATCCGCTGACCTGCTGATAGACGGCGCCACCGAGCCAGAAGAAGAGGTTGAGGATCCCCATCGCGGTCGCGACGACCTGGGGTGGGACCGTGTCCTTGAGCTGCGCATAGGAAGGAATCCAGGTCGAGGCGAAGAAGCCACCCCAGAACATCGCCACCCACAGCAGGCCGACCGGCAATCCGGCCGGGCGGATGGCGAGAAGCGCCCAGAGGAGGGCGTACACGACGGCGCCCACGAGCACCACGCGCTTGCGAGAGCCGACGATCCGGTCGGCCACGTAGCCCCAGAGCGTGCAGCCGACGATGAGTCCCACGGCCCAGAGGGTCAGCGCGTTGGCGGCTTGCTGCTGGCTCTGCCCATGGACGTCCATGAGATAGGGCACGGCCCAGAGCCCTTGCATCATCGTCATCGTGCCGAAGAGCAGGAAGGCATAGCTGCCGAGCAGCCACGTGTTGGGCTCGCGAAGGACCACGAGAACACCCTGACCGAGCGGCACCGGCCGGCTGGCCCCCGACGGCGGCGGCAGGTCGTCGATGTCGGCCAGCGACGGGAGCCCGAGCTCCGCGGGGCTGTCGCGGACGAAGACATAGATGAGGAGCGCCGTCGCCAGCATGACGAGCCCCACCCCGCCCAGGCTCAGCCGCCAGCCCGCCAGCGTGATCAGCGCCATCAATGGCGCGGCCGCGGTCAGCCCACCCAGGTTGGCGACCGACGTCCAGGCCCCGGTGAGAGTCCCGAACTCCCGGCTGCGAAACCACTGGGCCATGATCTTGGCGGCGCCGACGTAGAGGATCGAGGCCCCGAAGCCCGTCAAGGCCCGTCCGATGAGCGCCACTTCGAAGGTAGGGGCGGAGGCGAACAGCACCTGCCCGACCCCGGCGACAACCAGGAACGCGGTGACCGTCCGGCGCGGGCCGAACGCGTCGGTCAGAATCCCCGCCACCGGCTGCATGAGGGCAAAGGGCCATAGATAGAGTGACGTGAGGAGCCCGAGCCCGGCCGTGCCCAGGACGAATGTCTCCCGCAGATCGGGGATGGCCACGACCGGGGCCAGACGGGTGAAGAACGCCAGCAGCCCGCTGACGAAGAGCAGCCCGAGGCACACCCAGCGGTACGTCAGCGTCCGCCGGGTCAGCGCGGGCGTGAGGAGCGGCCGGCCAACCCGCGTCATGGACCGATCCGACTGGTCGCGCGCCCCGCGGCCTGGCCCCGGCGGGAAGCCGCCACCCACGCGGCGACGGCGGACGCGGCGATGGCAGCCGCGGCGACGGCGAATGCCACCTGATAGCTCCCGGTGACGTCGAACAGCCAACCGCCGAGGAACGGTCCGATGAAGCCGCCGAGTCCTCCCCCGCCCTGGGCGGCCCCGAGAATGACGCCGAGATGCCGTCCTGCGAAGAGATCGGTCGGAATGGCCGCCAGCATGGAGATGCGCATCCCGAAGCCCAGGCCCGACGCCACGTAGACGAGCAGGAGCGGGAGGTCGTCCGGCCCGTCGAGCAAGCCGAGACAACCGATGCCGGCGATCCCGATGGCCGAGCCGATCGCGAACACCCATTCCCGGCCCCAGCGATCGGACAGCGATCCGCCGATCACATTCCCCACGACCGTGCACACGCCTCCCAGCCCGAACACCCACCCGAGCGTGACGGCGCCGAAGCCGCGCTCGAGCGCGTGCGCGACCTGGTGGGTCGTGACGATCTGATACCCGATCACCCCGAATCCCCACATCGCGAATGCCGCCCAGAACCGACCGCTGCGGAGCGCCCGCCGCAGGGTCCAGTCGCCGGCCGCCCCCACGCCTCGGCTGGGCGTCGCCGCGCGCTCCCCCTGCACGTTCGTGGCCGGCTCACGATACAGGCAGGCCGCGAGCGGGATCGTCACGATGGCCACGAGCAGGCCGAAGATCACCAGCGCCGTGCGCCAGCCGAAGACGACGACCAGATAGGTGTTCACCGGGTAGAAGATGATGGCGCTGGCCGACGCGCCCGCGCTGATGATCCCCATCGCCGCGCCACGCGAGCGAACGAACCACCGGCCGACGATGGCCGCCGCCGGGACCTGGATGCACGCGATGCCGGCGCCCGCGAGGACGCCGAACGCGAGGTAGTATTGCCAGAGGGTCGTCACGAGGCCGGTCAACGCGAGGGCGGCGCCCAGGAGCAGCCCCCCCAGCGGAACCAGGAGACGGGCGCCCCATCGATCGTAGAGGCTGCCCGCCAGGGGCGAGAAGATCAGGAGCAACAGCCAGCTCAGGGAGTAGCCGAGCGCCGCCTCCCCGCGCCGCCAGCCGAATTCCCCGATGAGGGCGACGTAGAACACGGCGAACGTCGAGCGAACGGACCAGGCGAGCGAGTTGACGGTGGCCGAGACCGCGACCACCACCCACCCGTACCGTGATGGCCTCTCGCTGCCGCGCCGTCCCGGACCCATTGACCCGTCTTTGTAACACCGAACCGCCACGGATGTGAAACGGCCGGCGCGCTCACGAGATGCCGGGCGCGCGCGGCAATCCCAGGTTCATTCTAACGGTTGCGGCTCAACTATCTAATGGTCCGACGCCCGGCCCCGCGATAGAAAGGAGGCCAGGAGGGTGCCATGACATTCGCCAAGATCCTGGTCCCGCTCGACGGCTCCCGCGTCGCGGAGGCCGCGCTGCCCAGGGCGGAGGAGCTTCTCAGAGGTCATCCCGAGGCCACGCTGCTCCTGCTCCGCGCCGTCGAGGCAAAGGTGTTCCCCGGCGTCGATCCCATCGACGCACAGGTCTCCGTGGTCCACGAAGCGGAGGACTATCTCGAGCGCGTGGCCGAGCGACTCCGGGCGAGCGGGGTTCCCGCCGTCCGGACGTCGGTCTGGTACGGTGAGGCGGCGGCAGCCATTCTCGACACCGCCCGTCGGCGGAAGCCGGATCTGATCGTCATGAGCACCCACGGCCGGCGCGGCATGACGCGCCTGATCGCGGGGTCGGTCGCCGAGTCGGTGCTGCGCGAGACCCGGACGCCGATCTTCCTGATCCGCGTCGAGGACATGCCGGGCGAGGCGCCGGACGCACGTGAGGATGCCCGCGAGCGGGAGGCGGCCCATGTATAGCCGCGGGCTGGTGCCGGCCGGCTTCTCTTCGGGTCGGTCGCCGGTGCTCATGATGCGCCTGGCCCGGCACCAGCTTCCCGCTTCCGACGTGGCCTGAGACCGGCCGGGGGGATCTGATCCCCCTTCCGTCACATGAAACCGCGGGTTCTCGCGCTCGACTTCGACGGCACGATCGCCGACGACGGCCGCATCGATGTCGATGTCGTCGCGGCCATTCAGGAAGCCCGACACGCCGGCCTGCTGGTCGTGCTCGTGACGGGTCGAGTGCTGCGCGACCTCGACGCCCTGCTCCCCAGCCCGGCCCCATTCGACGCGGTGGTCGCCGAGAATGGAGCCGTGCTGAGGCTTCCGGCCTTCCCGGCGCCGATTCCGCTCTGCGATCCTCCGGACCCACACTTCCTCGCCGAGCTCGGACGCCACCGCATCCGCCACCAGCACGGCCTCTGTATCGTCGACGCCGACGCGGAGGTGGCGCCCGAGATCGTCGACATCATCCGCACTCTCGGGCTTCCTCTCGCGATCACCTTCAACCTCAGCCGGCTCATGGTGCTCCCGCACGGCGTCAACAAGGCCAGTGGACTCCAGGAGGTGTTCTGGCGCCTGCGGATCTCGGCGCACAACGCGATCGCGGTCGGGAACGCGGAGAACGATCACGACATGCTCGCGGCCTGCGAGATCGGCGCGGCCGTCGCCTGGGGCAGCGAGGAGTTGAAACGCCGCGCCGACGAGGTCGTGCCGGGCCGCGACCCCCGCGCGGTGGCCGCCTACATTCGCGACATCCTCTCCCTCCCGCGACTTCCCCCGACGCGTCTGGGGCGCCGTCGGGTGCGATTCGGCACGTCGGAAACGGGGGAGCCGCTCGATTTCGCGGTCCGGGGACGCAACATCCTGGTCGGAGGCGACCCGAAGTCGGGAAAATCGTGGATGGCCGGCGCTCTCTGTGAACAGCTGATCCTGCAGCGCTACTCGCTCTGCATCCTCGACCCGGAAGGCGACTACTCCTGCCTCGAGGTCCTACCCAGCGTGATCGTGTATCCGGTGGACAGCAAGGAGACGTCCTTCCTTCCGCTCGAGCGTACGCTGACGCATCCGGATCTGAGCCTGATCCTGGATATGTCGGCCGCCCCGCGAGAAGACAAGCCCCTGCTGGTCAGGCGGCTGCTCACGGTCGTCAATCGCCTGCGACGTCAGACCGGGCTGCCTCATCGGGTCGTGGTGGACGAGGCTCACTACTTCCTGACCCGATTCGATGACCCGGAGCTCTTCGACCACGAGCTGGGGGGCTATCTTCTCGTCACGTACCGCATCTCCGATCTGTCGCCGGACGTCTTGCGAGCAAGCGAGGCGGTCGTCGTCACCCGCGTCGCCGACCGACGTCAGGCCCTGGCGCTCCTGACCCTCGCGCCCGGACTTGCCATCCCGGAAGGGCTCGCACTCCTGGCCGATCTCGCCATCGACGAAGCCGTTCTGCTGCCCGGCGCGCTCGAGTCGGGTGCGTCGGCCATGCGATTCCGCGTCATACCGCGTCTCGCGCCACACGTCCGCCATCGCCGCAAATACGCGGATGTTCCGGTTCGCCCCGGCCACGAATTCGTGTTCACCCTGCGGGGCCGTCCAACCGGGGCGCGAGCGGGAGCCATTCGAGACCTCCTCTCGGCGATCCCGGAGCTGCCGGAGGACGTCCTTCAGGGTCATCTCCGGCGCGGGGACTTTCACCGCTGGATCGAGGACGTATTCGGAGACGGCGACCTCGGCGGAGCCATCCGGTCCCTCGAACGCACCCAGGTCTCGGACATCCGCGAAGCCCTACGGCAAGTGATCGCGGATCGCTACGGTCCAGGCGCCTAGCCGCGTGGACTCACGCAGCCACCGCTTCGGCAGACGTCGGGTTGACCGCGGTCTCCGCGAGCCGGGCCAGCGTCCAGATCAGGTCCCGCCGATCGCCCTCGACGGCTCGATGGTGGTCATGCAGCAGGGTCGCGATATCGGGATGCTCGCGCTCGACCGCATAGGCGCCCGTCAGATACGCGTCCCTCATGGTCCCCAATTCCCCCACCCGGGCCCGCAATCGTTCCCCCGCCGACGCCGCGCGCAGCCCGCTCCCCGGACCCGGCTCGATCACCGGGTGCCCCAGGTCCTCGAGCGCCCGTCGAAGGCGCCGCCCTCTCTCGCCGGCGCGCCCGGCCGCCTTCAGGACGACCGCGCGCGGCTGCGGGTAGCGGATGAGCGTCTCGGCGTCCTCGGCGAGATCGTGCGCCAGGCGGACCTCGGCCGCATAGTCTTCCGCCAACCGCTCCGCGACGTCGACCGGAGGGGGCGCCAGCGCCGCCACGAGTCGGCGCCACCACGGCGCGCCATTCATTTCACGCATCACCGGCCTCCTGTATTCTCCCTTCGACCGCCCAGGACCACCGTAAGCGCGGTGGCCCGCGTGGTCCACTAGAAACATCGACCGGAGGAACGCCCATGCGCGCCCCCACGATCTCCACGCTGCTCGTCCATGTTCCCATGCTGGTGTTGGCTTCGCTCGCATCCGGCCAGACCGGGCAGGTCCGTACCGGCGCCGAGGCTTTTGCCGACTGGCAGGCCGACGCCCCCGGCGTTCGCCGCCTCATCAGGCCGTCCGACTTGCCGCCGCCGCTCGCGCGCACGGACGCTGAACGGTCGATCGCCGGCAACGCAGAGGTGATCGAGCCCCAGCCGGGCGCACTGCCCAAAGTACCGGACGGATTCGCGGTGCAGGTGTTCGCCACCGGATTCAAGCAGCCGCGCACCCTGCGGGTCGCGCCGAATGGCGACATCTTTCTGTCGGAGAGCGGCACCGGGCGCGTGCTCGTGTTCCGGGCCGGCGCGGGCGGCGCGCCCGCGAAGGCCGAGGTCTTCGCCGAGAATCTGGACCGCCCCTACGGCATCGTCTTTCAGCCGCCCGCCGATCCCCGATATGTCTACGTGGCGGCGGCGAACCAGGTGGTCCGCTACCCGTATCGCACCGGGGCCGTCAAGGCCGCCGGGCCGCCCGAAGTCGTCATCGGCAACATTCCGACCGAGCGGCACTGGACGCGCGATCTGGCCGTCTCCCGGGATGGCAAGCGCCTGTTCCTCGCCGTCGGCTCGGCATCAAATCTCGCCGGCGACATGCCCGACATGACGCCCGAACAGATCCGGCAGCATGAACAGAGCCACGGCCGCGGCGCCGCCTGGGGCCCGGAAGAGAATCGCGCGGTGGTGCGCGTGTTCGATCCGAAGGGAGCGACGATTCGCAACTACGCCACCGGGCTGCGCAACTGCTCGGGCCTGGCGATGCAGCCGGGCACCGACAACGTGTGGTGCGTGGTCAACGAGCGCGACCACCTCGGCCCCCACGTGCCCCCCGACTTCATGGCCCGCATTCGGGACGGCGGATTCTACGGCTGGCCCTGGTACTACCTCGGACCCAACGAGGATCCGGCTCTGAAGGGGAAGCGGCCCGACCTCAAGGGCAAGGTCCGCGTGCCCGAGGTGTTGTTCCAGGCGCACTCCTCCGCGCTGAGCGTGGCGTTCTACGATCGCGCCGCCTTCCCGGCCGAGTACCGCGGCGACGCGTTCGTCGCTCTGCACGGCTCCCACAGCCAGCCCGACCGGACGGGCTACAAGGTGATCCGGGTGCGCATGAAGGCCGGCCGCCCGACCGGCGAGTACGAAGACTTCATGACCGGCTTCGTGGTGGACAACCGCCGCGTCTGGGGCCGCCCGGCCGGCCTGGCGGTCACCCGCGACGGCGCGCTGCTGGTGAGCGACGACGCCAACGGGACGATCTTCCGCGTGACGCCCAAATGAGCGCGGGCGATTCCTTCGAACGCGCGCTATTTCGGCCCGAACACCTCGACGGCGATACGGCCCGCGTTGACCGCGCAGGGCCAGCCGGCATAGAACGCCACG
The DNA here is from genome assembly GCA_035315345.1 of Candidatus Methylomirabilota bacterium. NCBI lineage: Bacteria > Methylomirabilota (SeqCode) > Candidatus Methylomirabilota bacterium. Next base: position 182 of record DATFYA010000079.1, on the reverse strand, counting down.
TGAGTGATCAGCCCCTTCAGCTCGGTCTCCGTCACCCCGTTGTCGAGAGCTCTCTGCATGTGGCCCCGCATCTCGTCGGTTCGGTAGAGCGCGGCCAGCATGGCCACGGTGATCAGGCTCCGGTCACGCTTGCTGAGGTCGGGGTGCTCCCATACGTCACCGAAGAGCACGTCGTCGCGAAG
>DATFYA010000078.1 GCA_035315345.1 Candidatus Methylomirabilota bacterium | reverse complement strand
TGGTGGAGCAGGACCGACTGCGCCTCGACCCGGGCACCGGCCAGGCCCTGCTCGACTTCGACGCCGGCGATCTGGAGCGGGAGACGCGCGAGTCGCTGCTGACCGGCATGGTGCGCCCGCTCATCCCGCCCGCGGATGCGGCCGAGCTGTGGTTCCAGCGCGCCTCGGAGTGGGACGGCGACCCCGAGCGCTGGGAATCGGCGGTGGAGGCCTACGAGCGCGTGCTCGACATGGACCCGGGCTACGCCGCGGCGTGGAACAACCTGGGCCTGCTGCACCATCGGATGGGGCAGTACGAGCGCGCCGGTCAGTGTTACCGGGCCGCGCTCGAGGCCGACGACAGCTGCTGTCAGGCCGCGTTCAACCTGGGCTCGCTGCACGAGGACCTGGGCGACCTGGCGGTGGCGGTCACGTGGTATCGCCGCGCGCTGGAGCTGGAGGCCGACTACGCCGACGCCCACTTCAACCTGGCCGGTGTGCTGGCCAAGCTGGGCCGCGGCGAGGATGCCGCCGTGCACTGGCGGCGCTACCTCGAGCTGGACCTGGGCAGCCCGTGGGCCAAGATCGCGCGGGCGCACCTGGACGGCGAGCCGCCGGAGAGCGAGGACGGCGGCCCGGAGGGTGACGAGTGACCGACGTGCTGCTGGTCGGCGGCGGCGGCCGCGAGCATGCGCTGGCCTGGAAGCTTACCCGCAGCCCCCGGCTCGGCCGCCTCGTCGCCGCGCCCGGCAATCCCGGCATCGCCGCGCACGCCCGCTGCGAGCCGGTACGGGATACCGCGATCGCCGAGCTCGTCGCGCTGGCCCGTCGCGAGCGCCCCGACCTCGTGGTGGTGGGCCCGGAGGCGCCGCTGGCCATGGGGCTCGGCGATCAGCTGCGCGCGGCCGGCTTCCCGGTGTTCGGGCCGAGCGCGGCGGCGGCCCGCATCGAGAGCTCGAAGGCCTTCGCCAAGGACCTCATGGCCCGTCACGGCATCCCGACTGCGCGCTTCGCGACTTTCAGAGATGCAGCTGCGGCGGAGCGGTACTGTCGCGGGCTCGGCGCCCCGCTCGTGGTAAAGGCCGACGGGCTGGCCGGCGGCAAGGGAGTCATCATCTGTCCCACGCGGGAGGCGGCGGCCCGCGCCCTCGCGCTCTGCTTCGATGATCGCGCCTTCGGCGAGTCCGGGCTCACCGTCGTCGTCGAGGAGCTCCTCGAGGGCGAGGAGGTCTCCTTCTTCGCGCTCGCCGACGGAGCGGCGGTGCTGCCGCTGGCCGCCGCGCAGGACCACAAGACGATCTTCGACGGCGACCGCGGCCCCAACACCGGCGGCATGGGCGCCTACTCGCCTGCGCCGGTCTTCGACCCGGCGATGCAGGAGCGGGTGATGGCCGAGATCGTCCGGCCCGTCATCGCCGCGATGGCGAAGGAGGGCGCGCCGTTCGCGGGCGTGCTCTTCGTGGGGCTGATGATCACGCGCGAGGGCCCCAAGGTCATCGAGTTCAACTGCCGCTTCGGCGATCCGGAGTGCCAGGCGATCCTGCCGCGCCTCGAGGGCGACCTGCTCACCCTGCTCGAGGCGGTGGCCGCCGGACAGGGGCTGCCCGCATCGGTCGCATGGAGCCCGCGGGCGTCGGTGTGCGTGGTGATGACCTCGGCCGGCTATCCCGGGGTCCCCCAGACCGGGCGCCCGATCGCCGGCACGACCGAGGCGGCGGCGCTGCCGCACGTCAACGTCTTCCACGCCGGCACCGCGATGGCCGACGGTGCGCTGGTCACCGCGGGGGGCCGGGTGCTGGGCGTGCAGGCCCTCGGCGCCGACGTGGCGGACGCGGTGCGGACCGCCTACGCGGCGGTCGAGCGGATCCGATTCGAGGGCGCGCACTACCGCCGCGACATCGGCCACCACGCCCTGAGACGGCTCGGGTGAGGCCGCCCACGATCGCGACCGTTGTCGTCCGGGTCGATGCGATCCATCCCGAAGAGTCGGCGATGCGCGACGCCGGCGCGCTGCTCGGGACGGGCGGGCTGGTGGCCTTCCCGACCGAGAGCTTCTACGGCCTGGGCGCCGACGCCTTCGACGCCGACGCGATCGGGCGCGTGTTCGAGGTCAAGGGCCGCCCCGAGTCGAAGCCGCTCCTGGTCCTGGTGGATTCGCTCGACATGGTGGCGCGGCTGACCCCCGGGATCGGCGCGGGCGCGCGTGAGCTGATGCGCCGCCACTGGCCGGGACCGCTCACGCTGGTGCTCGAGGCCGCCGCGTCGGTGCCCGCCGCCCTGACCGCGGGCACCGGCACCGTCGGCGTGCGCATGCCGGGCCACGCGCTGGCGCGCGCGCTCGTCCGCGCGGCGGCGCGCCCGATCACCGCGCCCAGCGCGAACCCGAGCGGCGCGCCGCCGCCGCTCACCGCCGAGGCGGTGCACGGCTACTTCGACGGGCGGGTGGAGATGATCCTGGACGGCGGGGCGACCGCGGGGGGCGCGGGCTCCACCGTGGCCGACTGCACGCGGTGGCCGCCCCGGATCCTGCGACAGGGCCCGGTGGTCATCGAGGGCGCATGCGCATCACCGGCGTGATCCAGGCGGGCGGCCGCAGCGCGCGGATGGGCGGGCGGCCCAAGGCCCTCATGGAGCTGGGTGGCCGGCGCCTCATCGACCGGGTGGCCGACGTGGTGCGCGCGGTGGCTGACGACGTGCTGATCGTCACCAACACGCCCGATCTCTACGGCTGGCTCGGGCTGTCGATGGTGCCCGACGTGTTCCCCGATCACGGCTCGCTCGGCGGGGTCTACTCCGGGCTGCGCGCGGCGCGCGGCGACGTCGCCTTCACGGTCGCCTGTGACATGCCGTTCCTGATGCCGGAGGTGGCGCGCCTGGTGACGGATCGCGCGGGGGAGGCCGACGTGGTGGCGCCGAGGGTCGGCGACCGGTGGGAGACGCTGCACGCGTGCTACGGCAAGACCTGCCTCGAGCCGATCGAGACGCGCCTGCGGGCGGGCCGGCTCCAGCTCGCGGCGCTCCTCGACGACGTGCGCGTGCTCGCCATCGGCGAGGGCGAGGTGGCGCGCTTCCGGTCGCCCGAGGTGGCGTTCATGAACGTCAACACCCCGGCCGAGCTCGAGGCCGCGCGCCGGCTGCTGCCCGCGCTCGAGCCGGTGCCGCCGCGGTAGGCGCCGCCGGGCCACGAATGGACTCTCGCGTCGAAGGCCTCGGCCTGGGCTCGATTCAGGAAATCAACGCCCTGCCTCGCGACGTGGCCGAGGCGCTCTACGTGCGGCTGGTGCCCGAGGAGCTGCTCGACCGTTTCGCGATCGACCCGGCCACCCTCTGCGATCGCGACGGGAGGCGGCTGGTGCGGGTGACCGCGCCCCCCGACAAGCCGTGGGCTCGCGTGGAGGTGCGCTCCTCGCTCGAGGACCGCGACCCCGCGCTGCTGGTGGACGTCGAGATGTCGCCGCTGTCCGTGCCGGAGCTCGCCTTCGTGCAGATCACGGATCCCGCCGGGCCGCGCTTCGCGATCGACCGGGACCCGGATGGCCGCGACACCCTGTTCGGCACCGCGTCGCGCAACGTCCAGGAGGAGCGCCGGGCGATGGGTGACGGCCTGGCCCCGGGCCAGGTGCGCCGCGGCCTGCGCCTGCTGTCGCGCGTGCTCGACGCGATGGAGGGCTTCTGCGCCCTCCTCGGCAAGGAGGTCTACCTGATCGAGCCGCTGTTCTACCACTCGGCCATCCTCTACGAGCGGCGCGGCTGCGGCTACCTGATGGGCCGCGACGTGATGGAGGCCATCGACGCCGGCTTCCGCGACGGCGGCGCGCTGGTCGGGCGGCTCGACGGCTCCTCGGCCTTCCGTCAGGCCGAGTCGGCGCGCACCGTGCGGGGACGGAGCTGGGCACTCCACGACGGGGTGGGAGAGGAGCTCTGGGGCGGGGCGAGCATCGGCGGCGTGAAGATGTACCGCGCGGCCGGGCGCCGCGCCGGTATCAACACCTTCCCGGGCGCGCCGTATTGAGCCGAGAGGCGCGGGTATACTGGCGGGGTGAAGCGCCGCAAGCCGATCCATACCCCGACCCACAAGAAGGTCCGCAAGCCGATGCCCGCCAAGCCGCCGAAAGTGGAAGTGCCGAAGACGGTGTACCGGCGGCGGCCCAAGCATCCGCGGCCCGCGGAGCGCGACCAGTGACCGGGGCCACGCCCGCGGCGATCCTGCACTACCACGAGATCAGCCTCAAGCGCGGCAACCGGCCGCTCTTCCTCCGACACCTGCAGCAGAACGTGCGGCGCGCGATCGGCGATCTGGGCCCGGTGCGCCTCGAGCAGCTGCCCGGCCGCATCGTGCTCGATCTCACGGGCCATCCGGATCCGGCCCGCGTGCGCGAGCGCCTGGCCCGGGTGTGCGGCGTCGCGAACTATTCCCTCGCGGTCCGCACCGGCGTCTCCCGCGAGGCGCTGCGAGCCGCGGTGGGCCAGGTGATCGCGAGCCGGGAGTTCGGCTCCTTTCGAATCACCGCGCGCCGCGCCTTCAAGACGTTCCCGATGACGTCGGTCGAGATGAACCGCGACCTGGGCGCGCACGTCCTCTCGCTGCGACCCCAGTGCCGGGTGAGCCTCGAGCACCCCGAGTGCAACGTGCACGTCGAGGTGCTGCCCGGCGAGGCCTTCGTCTACGCCGATCGCGACCCCGGCGCGGGCGGGCTGCCGGTGGGCGCCAGCGGCACGGTGGCCGCGCTTCTCTCCGGCGGCATCGACTCCCCGGTCGCCGCCTGGCGGCTCATGAAGCGCGGCTGTCGGGTGGTGTTCGTGCACTTCCACAGCGTGCCCTACCTGCCCGATCTCTCGCGGCCGAAGGTACGCGACCTGGTGGCTCGGCTCACCCAGTGGCAGTACTACTCGCGCCTGTTCCTGGTCCCGTTCGGCGAGATTCAGCGGGAGGTCGTGCTGTCGGTGCCCCCGCCGACCCGCGTGGTGGTCTACCGCCGGCTCATGGTGCGCATCGCCGAGCGCCTCGCCCGTCACGCGGGGGCGCCCGCGCTGGTCACCGGAGAGAGCCTGGGGCAGGTGGCCTCGCAGACGCTCGCCAACATCACCCGGATCGACGAGGTGGCCTCGATGCCGATCCTCCGTCCGCTGATCGGGATGGACAAGCTCGAGATCACCGACCAGGCACGTGCGCTCGGGACCTTCGAGATCTCCATCGAGCCCGACGCCGACTGCTGCACGCTGTTCACCCCGCGCCATCCCGACACGCGCGTGCAGTCGGCCCAGGTCGCCGCGCTCGAGGCGCGTCTCGACATCGAGCGGCTGGTCACGCTGGGGGTGGAGTCGGCCGAGCAGGAGGTGTTCGATTTCCCCGTGGGCGCCGGGCCGTATCCGGCGCGCGGGGCCCGTAGCCAGCCGGCCGCCGAGCCCGTCTCCGAGTGAGCGCGACCCTCACCTTCCTCGGGGGCGCCGGCGGTACCGTCACCGGCTCCAAGCACCTGCTGGAGAACGGACGGGGGCGGCTGTTGCTCGACTGCGGGCTGTTCCAGGGGCTGAAGCCGCTGCGGCTGCGCAACTGGGCGCCGCCGCCCGTCGATCCGAAGCGCCTCGGCGCGGTGATCCTGAGCCACGCCCACATCGACCACTCCGGCTATCTGCCGCGGCTCTGCCGCGACGGCTTCACGGGCCCGATCTACGCCACCGGCGGCACCGCCGATCTCCTGGCGGTCATGCTGCCGGACGCCGCACACCTGCAGGAGGAGGAAGCCGAGTTCGCCAACCGCCACAAGACGAGCAAGCACGCGCCGGCGCTGCCGCTGTATACCGGCGAGGACGCGGCCCGCGCCCTCGCCGGGGTGACGCGCGTGGACTTCGGCCAGCGGTTCACGCCGGCGCCCGGCGTGGAGGCGCGGTTCACCCCGTCGGGGCACATCCTGGGCGCCGGGCTGGTGACCTGCGCGCTCGAGGGCGGGCGGCTCGTGTTCTCCGGGGACCTCGGCCGCTACGACGTGCCGATCATGGTGGATCCCGCCCCGGTGGCGGAGGCCGACGTGCTCCTGGTGGAATCGACCTACGGCAACCGCGTGCATCCCGCCGACGACCCCCTCGAGCGATTGACCGCGGCGGTGCGACGCGCGGTCGACCAGAAGGGCTGGCTCCTGATTCCGGCCTTCGCGGTGGGACGCTCCCAGGAGATCCTCTACGATCTGCGGGCGCTCGAGCAGAGCGGCGCGATCCCCAGCATCCCGGTCTTCCTGGACAGCCCGATGGCCATCCAGGCCACCGCCATCTACGCGGCCCACACCGACGAGCAGGACGCCGAGCTGGGCCGCCTCGAGGCGGACGGCGCCAAGCCCTTCGCGCCGCGCCGCTTCACGCTGTCGCGCACCGTGGAGGACTCCAAGCGGCTCAACGAGGCGGCCGGGCCCGGCATCATCGTGGCGGGCAGCGGCATGGCCACCGGCGGGCGCATCCTCCATCACCTCGAGCGTCTCCTGCCCGACCCGAAGACGACGGTGCTGTTCGTCGGCTATCAGGCCGCGGGCACCCGCGGGCGGCTGCTCAAGGACGGCGCGACCGAGGTGAAGATGCTCGGGGTCACGGTGCCGGTGCGCGCGACGATCATGATCAGCGATGCCTACTCGGCCCACGCCGACCGCGAGGAGATCCTGCGCTGGCTCGGCGGGTTCAAGCGGCCGCCCGGCATGACCTACGTCGTCCACGGCGAGGCGGATGCCGCCTCGGCGCTGCGCGACGCGATCACGAGCCGCCTCGGCTGGAAGGCCGCCGTGGCCGAGGACGGCCAGCGCGTGACCCTCTGAGCGGCCTCCGCGCCCCCGCGCCGTACCGCGCCATCCGCGCGCTGGCCCGGCTCCTCGGCGCCGTCTTCTACCGGCGCGTGGACGTGGTGGGCGCCGAGCGCATCCCGCGACACGGGCCGCTGATCGTCGCGGCCAATCATCACAACGCGCTGGTGGACGCCGTCTTGCTGCTGTCCACGATCCCGCGCCGCCTCGTCCCGGTGGCCAAGGCCCCGCTCTTCGGCAATCCACTCATCGGCCCCTTCCTGCGCGTCATCGGCGCGCTGCCGGTGCACCGTCGCCAAGAAGGCGGCACCGACCCCGCGCGGAACGCGGCGCTCTTCTCCGCGTCGACCGAGATCTTGCGAAGCGGTCACGTGGTCCTGATCTTCCCGGAGGGCGTGAGCCAGCCCGAGCCGACCCTGATGCCGCTGCGCACCGGGGCCGCCCGCATGCTGCTGGCCGCGGAGGCGGCCGGCGTCTCGCCGGTCACGCTGCTGCCGGTCGGCCTCATGTTCCACGAGCCCGGCACGTTCCGCACCGGCTGGGCCGTGGTCTCGGTGGGTGACCCGGTGGCCACGGGCGACGCGGTGGCGCTCGCGCCCGCGGAGCCGGAGGAGGCCGCGCGCCGTCTCACCGCGCGGCTCGGCGAGGCCCTGCGCGGCCTCATCGCCGACGCGGACGACCGCCAGACGCTGCGGCTGGTGGAGCACGCCGAGCGGCTGTGGCGCCAGGAGCGCGCGGGCGCGGGCTGGGACGCGGGCACGCGCGCGGACTGGCGTCGCCGCGCGACGCGCGCGTACCGCTACCTGCTTCACCGCGAGCCCGCCCGCATCGAGGCGCTGCGCGGCCTGATGGAGCGCTACGTGAAGGACGTGGACGCCGCGGGGCTCGGCACCGCGATGGGGTTGAAGCCGCCGCCCGCGCGCGTCACGCTCGGCTACGCGGCGCGCCAGCTCGCGGTGCTGATCGCGGGGCTGCCGCTGGCGTTGTGGGGCCTGGCCACGCACCTGCCGCCGTACTCGCTCACCTCGGCCGCGATGCGCCGGCTGCGGCCGGAGGCGGACGTGGAAGCGACCTACAAGCTGGTGGCCGGCGTCGTGCTCTACCCGATCGCCTGGATCGTCGAGGGCTGGGTGGCCTGGCGGCTCGGAGGCGGCTGGGTGCTCGCCCTGTTCGTCGGGCTGCTCGCCCCCGGCGGCTTCTTCGCGCTCGCCTGGTCGGAGCGCCTGCGGCGGCTCTATCGCGAGGGCCGGGCGCTGCTGCGGCTGCTGGTCGACCGCGATCTCGCCGGTCACCTCGCCGAGCGGCGGCGCGGCATCCTCGCCGAGATGGACGCGGCGGTGGCCCTGGTGCCGGAGTCCGCGCTCGCCGGTGCGGGGGAGCCCGGCCGGCTGGGCGAGGCGCGGCCGGAGGCGAGGCGCGCGGATCCATGAAGCTCGACGTGCGCGCGATCGTGGCGTGGACGCTCTACGACTTCGCCAACTCCGCCTTCGCCGCGGTGATCTTTGCGACGATTTACGCCGCCTATTACGCCCTCGCGGTGGTCGGCAACCACGACGGGGCGGGCGACCTCTGGTGGGGCCGCGTGGTCTCGCTCTCGATGGGCATGGTGGCGGTGACCTCGCCGTTCCTGGGCGGCATCGCCGACCGGGCCGGCGTGCGCCGGCCGTTGTTCATCGGCTTCACCGCGCTGGCGATCGTGGCCACCGCCTCGATGGCCACCGTCGAGCCGGGCATGGTGGGGTGGGGCTTCGTCCTGGGCGTGATCGGCAACTTCGCCTACGAGAGCGCGCTCGTCTACTACAACGCCTACCTGCCCGATCTGGCGCCGCCGAGTCATCAGGGGCGCGTCTCGGGGTGGGGATTCGCGGTGGGCTATGCGGGCTCGATCGTGGCCCTGCTCGCCGCGCTGCCCTTCGTGCAGAAGGAGGCCTATGCGGGCGCGTTCATCGCCACGGCGGCGCTCTTCGCGGTCTTCTCGCTGCCCGCGTTCACCATGCTGCCCCAGCCCGCGCGCGGCCGGGTCCCGGTGCGGCAGGCCGCGCGCGAGGGCGGGGCGGAGGTGGTGGCCACCGCGCGCCGCATCCTCGCGCGGCCGGATCTTCGCCGCTTCCTCGGCGCGTACTTCGTCTACGAGGACGGGGTCAACACGGTGATCGCGTTCGCCGGCATCTTCGCGGCGCAGACCCTGGGCTTCTCGATGGAGCGGCTGATCGGCCTCTACATCGTCGTGCAGGTCTCGGCCCTGCTCGGTGCCCTC
>DATFYA010000077.1 GCA_035315345.1 Candidatus Methylomirabilota bacterium | reverse complement strand
TCGTCCAGTGGTGCCGCGACCACCTGGCCGGCTTCAAGGTGCCGAAGCGCGTGGTCTTCGGCCCGCTACCCAAGACCTCCACGGGCAAGATCCAGAAGTTCGTGCTGCGGGACCGGGCCCGCGGCGAGGCGTGAGCTTCGCTGCTCCTGTCCATCGACATCGTGTTCGGCCGTCCGATCGGCCCCGCCGCCGCGGCGGGCGAGCACCCGATCGAGCGCGAGGACATCGCGGTATTTCCCTGGAAACGCCGATCATCGCCGGGCCCGGCGCGATCACCACGGTGGTGGTGCAGGCCACCGAGGCGGCCAACGGTGTGCTCCAGACCGGGCTGCTCCTGCTCGCGCTGGCGGCCGTCATGCTGCCCGCCTTCGTCGCCTTCCTCGTGGCCGGACGAATCGAGCGCCTGCTCGGCGCCACCGCCATGAACGTGGTCAGCCGCATCCTCGGCATCCTGCTGGCCGCGGTCTCCGCCGAGATGATCCTCGCCGGGCTCAAGCAGAGCGGGTCTTCGTGCGCTGAGAGGCGGGAGGAAACGGCTCGGGCCCCGCGGCGTGAGCGCTCCCCCGGCAAGGAGAAAATCTCGGTACCGCTCGTCATCCGAGGATGGTAGTGCTTAGGGCGGCTCTAGCGACGCTGACCAATGGGTCGAGCGGTGCAGAAGGCGGGCATGAACGAGCTGGCGGAGCTTCTCGGCGAGAGTCCGGCGATCGAGGCCTTGCGGCAGGCGCTGCGACGACTCCTGAACCGTCCGCAGGCGGGACGGCGCCGGCCGCCGGTCCTGCTCCAGGGCGCCACCGGAACCGGCAAGGGACTCGTGGCCCGCCTGATTCACCGCGCGGGACCGCGGGCGGACGCCCCGTTCGTGGACGTCAACTGCGCGGCCATCCCCGACTCCCTGTTCGAGGCCGAGTTGTTCGGGTTCGAGCGCGGTGCCTTCACTGATGCCGCGCGGTCCAAACGTGGACTGTTCCAGACCGCGCACCACGGCACGATATTCCTGGACGAGATCGGGCTGCTTCCCGACGGCATGCAGGCCAAGCTGTTGACAGTGCTCGAGGAGCAGGCCGTGCGGCGGCTCGGCAGCACCACGAGCGAGCCGGTTGACGTAGCGATCATCAGCGCGACAAACCTCGACCTGCGGGAGGAAGTTGCCGCCCGTCGATTTCGCGAGGATCTCTTCCATCGTCTCGCCGTCTTCACGTTCGACCTGCCGCCGCTGCGCGAGCGCGGCCGCGACATCCTGCTGCTCGCGGAACGATTCCTCGAGCACGCGTGCGCCGACTATGGCCTGGCGCCCAAGCACCTCCTTCCGGCGGCGGCCGCACGCCTGCTCGCGCATTCGTGGCCGGGAAACGTTCGCGAGCTGGCCAACGTCATGGAGCGCGTGGCGGTGCTCGGCGACGACGCCGCGGTCGGCGTCGACATGCTGGAGCTCGCCGAGCCGACGCCCACACGCTTCGCGGCAATCTCGGCGCCGACGGGACCCGGCGAGCGTGAGAGGCTTCTCCGCGCGCTCGAGGAGACGGGCTGGAACATCAGCCAGACCGCCACGAGGCTGGACCTGACCCGCAACACGGTGCGCGCCCGGATCAAACGCTTCGGCCTCCTCCGGCGAGGAACGAACGACCCCGGCGCTGCCGGGTTGGAGGTGGAGACGCCCGAGCAGTCGATCCCGCCGCTGGCGAGCGCGGCGGTGCCGACCGCACCGCCGGCTCCCCTCCGCTGGCACCGCCGGCGGATCACATTCCTCCGCACGACGCTGGCGCCGACCGATCTCGACGAGACCCGACTTACGGGGACCCGCGTGCTCGATACGATCGTTCAGAAGGTCCTGACCTTTGGCGGCGACATCGACGAGATCGGACCTTCCGAGATCGGCGCGGTCTTCGGGCTCGAGCCCATCGAGGATGGGCCCCGGCGGGCTGCACATGTGGCCACCGCGGTCCAGAGAGCTGGCGAACGAGGGTACCCCGAGGAAGGCGGACCGTTCGGAGTGAAGAGTGCCATCCACGTCGGCGAGGTCCTCGTCGCGTTCCTGTCGGGCGGATCCGAGATCGAGGCGAATACGCGGCGGGAGAGCTGGGGCGCCGCCGACCGGATTCTCGAGCAGGCGGAGACTGGGACCATTGTCGTGACCGCCGCCGCGGTGCCCTTTCTCGAGCGGCGATTCTTGATAGGTCAGATGCGCGACTCCATCGATGGCTACGAGCTATGCGGACGGGAGCGGCCGGGGCTCGCGCCCGAAGGCCAGATGGCCGACTTCGTGGGCCGCAGGGCCGAGCTCGGCCTGCTCAACGACCGGCTCGCGGCGGCCAGGGCCGGCCGCGGGCAGGTCGTGGCGATCGTCGGCGAGGCGGGGATCGGCAAGTCACGGCTCGTCCACGAGTTCCGGCAGATACTGCGGAAGGAGCGGGTCCTGTACCTCGAGACTCACTGCGCCTCGTATGGCATCGGCGTCCCCTACTACCCCATCATCGATCTCTTGCGTCAGGGCTGCCACCTGCTCGACACCGACTCAGCCGAACGGGCTCGCCAGAAGCTCGTCGACGTGCTTCGCCGGCTCGAGTTGCCAGCGGGGGAGATCCTGCCTCATCTAATGCATCTGCTCGGCCATCCGATGGACTCCGAGCGCCCCGGAACCTCCACTCCGGACGAGATCCGGGAGCGAACGGCAGAGGTCCTGCACCGCATGTGCGCGAGCGCGAGTCTCCAACGTCCGCTCGTGCTGGTCATCGAGGACCTGCAGTGGATCGACCCGGCGTCGGAAAACCTCCGGAGCATGTTCGAAGCGCTGAGCAACCGGCCACTGATGCTCGTGCTCACCTACCGGCCGGATTATCCGGCGGCCCGGCTCGATCAGTTCCGGGCGACCCAGATCTCGCTGCAGCCGCTGGGCGAGGAGGAGAGTCGCCGGTTGCTCCACGGTATTCTCCCGTCGAATCGCCTACCCGACACGATCATCCGCGAGATCCTCGACCGGGCCGACGGCAATCCATTTTTTCTCGAGGAGCTCGGCCGCACCTTCCGCGAGGGCGGGAGCCCCTCGGCCCGCTACGACGTGCCCCACACCGTGCAGGAGGTCCTGCTCGCCCGCATCAACCGGCTACCGGAGCGCGAGCGAGGGGTGCTGCAGTCGGCCGCGGCCATCGGTCGCAAGGTGCCGCTTTCGCTCCTGGCCGCTATCGCGGAGCCCGAGGGCCGCGACCTGGCGGCGTCCCTCTCCCTCCTGCGCACGGGTGAGTTCCTGCAGCAGACCAGCATGGCTCCCGAGGTCGAGCTGACCTTCAAGCACGCGCTCACCCACCAGGTCACCTACGACGGGATCGACCACCGGCGCCGGCGGACCCTTCACGCGCGGATCGTGGCCGCGATCGAGCGGCTGTATCCGGAACGACTCGCCGATCTCGCCGAACGACTGGCCGACCACGCACTCCTGGGAGAGGTCCCGGACAAAGCGGTCGACTACCTGCGCCTCGCGGGCGCCCGAGCCTTTGCGCGCGGAGGCGTCGAGGAGAGCCTGTACCGCTTCGAGAAGGCGCTGAGCTTGACCGAGGGCCTGCCAGACACGCCGGATAACGGTCGCCGGGCCATCGACGCGCGGCTCGATCTCCACAGCCCGCTCATCGTACTCGGTCAGGTCGACCGGCTCATTCGGCTGCATCAGGAATCCGAGGCGATCGCCCGACGGGTCGACGACCCGCCCCGGCGTGGCCAGGTCCTTTGGCGCATGGCGCACTACTCCTGGATGGACGCGCGGTATCGTGACGGCATCACCTGTGCCGAGCAGGCCCTGGATATCGCGAGCGCAACTGGAAACGCCACCCTCCGAGTCGCGGCGATGTTCGCGTCGGCCCTGAATCGCTTCTCGCTCGGCCTCTACCGGGAGGCAATGCGCTCCTTCGAGGATCTCGCCGACGGGCCCGACGCGGAGATCGCCCGGCGGCTGCTCGCGCTGACCGTGCCCGCCTACGTCTCGAGCTGCGGCTGGCTCGGACACTGCTGGAGCTTTCTGGGCGATCCACGCCGCGGTCTGGCGTATGCGCGGCGCGCGGAGCAGGCCGCGGACGCTTCCAACCACCCGCAGGCTCAGGCCATCTCGTACACGCTCGGCGCCCTACCGCTCATCTATATGGGGAACCTGGCGCAGGGCGTCGAGCAGGCGGAGCGAGCGTTGGAGCTCTGCAAGAGCCGGGGGCTGATCCTTTGGTTCCCGGGCGCGTCCGTCACATACGGCTGGGCGCTTGCCCTCGCCGGGCGAGCCACGGAGGCGCTGCCGCACCTGGAGGCGGGGACATTCGTGGAGATGGCCGGCCGCCGCAATTTCCTTTCGCTCATGTATGCCTGGTGGGCCGAGGGCCTGCTCCTCGCGGGCAAGCACGACGACGCCACGCAGAAGATCGCTCGCGCGATCGAGCTGGCCAGGCAATGCCACGAGGATGGCTATCTGTCGGAAGCCCTGCTCGGCTCCGCGCGCATTCTGGCCTCGGCCGAGCCCCTGCGACTGGAGGCGGCGGTCGCTGCGTACCACGACGCGAGCCAGCACGCGGAGCGGCTCGGCCAGCGGGCGCTGCTCGCGCGCGTCCAGCTCGGCCTGGGCCAGGTCTACCGGCGCGCGGACCGGGCCGGTGAAGCGCGCGCCCACCTCCGGACGGCGGTGGCCGAGCTCGAAGAGATGGGGCTCGGCCTCTGGCTAGCCGAGGCGGAGGCCGCGCTCAACGCCGGGTAGTCGACTGCGGCACCGGCGACGGCGGAGACATCTCGTAGTGAATGTCGCCGGTGAAGCGATGGATGCGGACCACGAAGCTCTTGTCCTTCGCCCACTCGTACTTGTAGGGGGTCGGCCATACGAAGACCGCCACCAGCACCACGGCCACGATTGCGACGCCCAACGCCCAGCTGATGCCGCGCCAGGCGAACACCGCGAGGCCGAACGTGAGTCCGCCGCCCACCGCGAAGGTCAGGAGGGACTGCGAGAAGGAGCAGCCGAGCCGGGCCGCCTCCGGGAGCGTGCAGGGCAGTGCGTCGGGGCCTTCGAGGAGGGCCTTCAGCCCGTGAGCAGCGAGCCCGCCGAAGTACAGCAAGGCGGCGCCGATGAGGGCCCACATGCCCAGCGTCCAGTACCACGGCTGATCGTGCTGATGGTCCGAGTTACCTGAAGTCATGGCTGACATCTGGTCCGAGCTATCTGAAGTCATGGCTGACATCCGGCGAGCGAGAGGAAGCGG
>DATFYA010000076.1 GCA_035315345.1 Candidatus Methylomirabilota bacterium | reverse complement strand
CGCCGTCCCGTTCGGCTCCCGACTATCGTCGTGCGCGCGCGACGGGCCGCGCGGAGAGTTGCGGCCGCCCGACATCGACGCCGGATTGCCCGACGGCACCGACCTCACCCTCAAGGCGCCGAAGGACCGCCTGATCGACCTGATGCGCGTGGTGGCGGAGGCCGGCGTCCGGATCTCGAGCGTGATGACGCTCAGCGGGAGGTCGTCCTGCGCGTCACGACGCTCGACCCGACCGCCGCGATCGAGGCGCTCTGCGCGGCGGGACACACCGTGCGCGGCTCGCGGCCGAGGAAACCACACCGCCGTGACCGCTCGCGGCCGACCGCCCGACGGTCCGCGGCTCGCCGTTCCAGGCGCGGCCGGTAAAGTCGACGCGGCAGGATGTTCCTCGTCCGACGGCCCGACCGCCGGCTTCCGGGCCTCTTCACCTCGATGACCCGCTGACCACGCCCGGCACGCCGGTTGCTCTTTGTGCGCGAGGAGGCCCGCCCATGAAGCCACACGACCGCGAGGACCCGCAGCCCACCGACGACTACACCGGCGATCAGGCACAGGATCCGGGGCCGGACGACGAGGACCGCCCCCGGCCGGGCGACCGGTTCCGGGTGCTGGGACGGCCCGCGCGCTACTTCCGGTGGCCGCTCGACAAGGCGGCGACCACCCCGAGGCCGATGTAGAGGCCGCCCGAGAGCCAGCGCTCGCCCGACAGGAAGCCGGGCCGGCCGCGCAGCCACCGGGCCGCGGAGCCCGCGGTCAGGGCGTAGAGCGAGTCGGTGATCATCCCGAGCAGCACGAAGACCACGCCCAGCCAGACGATCTGCTCGCCCACGTGCCCGCGGGGCACGGTCACGAACTGGGGCAGGAACGCCAGGAAGAACAGGCCGGTCTTGGGGTTCAAGACGTTGACGATCACGCCGTCGAGGAACGCGCGCCGCAAGCGCGTCGGCTGGCCGGGCCCGGAGGCGGTGGGCGCGCGCCGCTCGAGCAGCCGCCGCACCCCGATGTAGATGAGATAGGCGGCGCCCAGGTACTTCACGATGCTGAACGCGGTGGTCGAGGCGGCGAGCAGCGCGGAGAGGCCCACCGCCGCCGCGACGATGTGCGCGAGGGTCCCCACGTGGACGCCGGCGACGGAGACCAGCCCGGCGCGGCGGCCCTGGTCGATGCTGCGGGTCACGATGTAGAGCACCGCGGGACCCGGCGTCACCAGCAGCACCAGCGCCGCGATCACGAACAGGCCGAGGCTCGACCACTCCGGTAGCACGATCATCCCCACGCTCTCCTCCTCCGGGCGAGGCTCAGCAGCAGCCGCCGCGAATGGGCGCGCCCGCGGGCAGCGCGCGGTCCGGCTCCCAGCCCCAGGGGCGCGGCCCCCAGTCCGGAGTGAACACCTGGCCCTTCTTCACGGTCACGAACGGGACCACCGCGCGGTCCACGCGCAGCCCCGCGCCCAGGACATCGTAAACCATCCAGTCGCCCGGCCGGATGTCCAGCACCGAGATGTCGGCCTGACGGCCCACCGCGAGGCGGCCGAGCCGCTGCTCGGCGCCGATGGCCTTTGCGGGATTGGCGGTGCACATCGTCACGACCTGCGGCAGGGTGAAGCCGAGGCCGAGGAAGCGCGTCATCATCTCGGTCAGGCTGTGCACGGTCAACACCCGGCCCGGCACGGTGAGATCGGTGCTGATGCAGTGCGGGAGCACGCCCTGCTCGATCACGCGGCGGCCGACGTCGAAGCTGAAGTTCATGCGCCCGTGCGCGGTGTCGAACCAGACGCCGCGGTCGGCCGCCTCCTTCACCTCGGGGACCAGCTTGCCGTTGCCGTCGAGCACGCCCCCCGGGTTGGCCGTGAAGTAGTGGGTGAGGATGTCGCCCGGTTCCAGGAGCGGCAACAGGGACCGAATCACCTTCGGGTCGTAACGCTTCTCGGTGTCGCCGATGTGCACCATCAGCTTGACCCCGCTCTCCTTGGCCGCCCGCTTGGCCAGCCGCGGCATCTCCATGCCCATGATCTCGAGCGCGGGTGACACCATGCGCGCCTTGATGCCCCGGATGAGCCCGCGGTGCTGGTCCACCACCTTCAGGGTGTCGTCCAGGTTGATGCTGGACTCCGCGATGATGTCGGGCAGCGTGGCGAGCCCGGTCTGGCAGATGTGCAGGAACGGGATCACCTCGGTGTGGCAGCTCGGGATGATGTGGCGCGGGAACCCGCCGAAGGTGGCCGCCCCCGCGCTGCCCGCGTCCACGATGGTGGTCACCCCCGCGTAGACGCCGCCCAGGTCCGGGTTCACCCCGGTGCGGTTGAAGCCCTCGAAGACGTGGGCGTGCAGGTCGATGAGCCCCGGGACCACCGTCTTGCCGCGCACGTCGATGGTGCGCGCGGCCTCGGTCTCCGCGATCTGCGGCGCGATGCGGACGATGGCCCCCCGCTCGACCGCCACGTCCATCGCGCCGTCGAGCGTGCTCCCTGGATCGAGCACGGTGCCGCCCTTGAGCAGGAGATCGTACATGCGGAAGCCTCCCTCGAATCAGCGGGTGAAGTGATCCCAGAGCCGCGCCGCGGCGGCCACCGAGAGCGCGATGTCCTCTTCGAGGAGGTAGCCCTCCCGCACCAGGGCCCCGGCGGCCGCGCGCACGCGGTCGAGATACGCCGTGCGCGAGGGGTAGCGCTCGGCGATGGACGGGCGCGGATCGCCGGCGGCCTCGCGCTGCGCCCGGGTGGGCGCGAACGGGATCGTCGCCCCCGCGAAGACCAGCAATTGCTCGGCGCCGCCGATGTCGGGATGACGCAGGTTCCAGCCGGTGTGGGCGGCGAGTGGGACCGCGATCTCGGGCAGCACGATGCCCGCGACCTCGTTGCCGTCGGTGTCGACCGCCGAGACCAGCGAGCCGAACGGGCGGCCCGGCGCGGGCGGCAGGTGCGTCCAGTCGAGCCGGCGCGGCCGCGCGTGGTGGGCCGGATACCGGGCGGCCGGGATGCGGGCGAAGTCGGCGCCCAGCCGGTCCGGCGCGACCGCGGTCCCGTCGGCCAGACGCGGATGCCGGCTCGGGGGCGGCTCGATCCCCTCCACCACCCAGCGGTCCAGGTTCACCAGGGCCGCGCGGAGCAGCACCGAGTAGTCGGCCACGCTGCGCAGGTGCTGCGAGCGCTCCACCGGCCCGGTCGGGTCGGCCGGCGCGACCTGCGTGTCGGTGGGCGGCCAGATGCCGAGCCCGTGCTCGGTGCCCGCGAAGTGATAGACGCGGGTGCCGGGCCCGTGCTCGACGTCGCGCGCGCCGTCGGGATCGGTGTGGATCAGCGAGGCGTCGCCGCGATGGTACTCGGCCGAGGTGTTGGTATAGAACACGCGCAGCCGGCTGCCCCGCGCGTCGATCCGGGCGTGCAGCGCGTCCTTCGTCCCGGTCTCGGGATCCACCGAGGGCTGGTCGGTGAACGGGAAGAGGTGCGCCATCATGTGATTGCGGTCCTTGGAGTGCTGGCCGAACCGCTGGTTGAACTCGCCGCGCATGCCGCCCGCCACGTTGGCGATGACGCCGTCGAGGGCTTCGCGGCCCTGCTCGTCGACGTTGAGGTCCTCGTAGATCAGCGTGCGCAGGAGGCGTCCGGTCTGCGAGCGGCCGTACGCGTAGGCCCACCGCAGCCGGCCCACCGCGGGATTGCCCTCGCCGGCCGAGCCGTGCTTGAGCCACGCCACCGAATCGCGCAGGGCGGCCATGGACAGCCCCTGCACCGGGGCGCCGACCGCGGTGTAGGTGATCTGGTAGAGTCGCCCCTTCTCGAAGCCGCCGTCGAGATGGATGTGCGAGGCGTCGGGCACCACGCGGCCGCCCTCGACGCGCGCGAACCGCCAGCGCTCGCGCGGGATCACGGTGGCCGAACCATCCGCCTGATCCCGAACGGTGAGCCGCGCGTCGGCCTCCTCGAGATCGGCCGCGGGATACGCCACGTGGCCGCGATCGGAGAGCAGGAAGTCGGCGACCGGCACCGGCGCCTGCACCTGCGTGTACACGCGCCCGCGCAGCGGCCGGCCCGCCGCGTCGCGGGCCTCCGGCGTGCGCATGCCGATGAGCCCGGGCACCCGCGGGAGGTCGCCCTGCCAGCCGCACGAGATCACCACCCAGCCGCGCTTCATGAGGAAGCCGTCGCCCACGTCGATCGGCGGATGGGGATCCGAGCCGGGGCCGAACGCGGGGCGGGTCGCGCGGTTGAAGTTCGGCACCGCGACGGTGTTGCCGCGGTTGACCACATCCAGCAGCACGCGTCCGCTGCACCCGGACCGGTCCACCGGCAGCAGGATCGACACGTCCGAGTCCCACTCCACGCGGCCCTGCGCGTTGCGGGGCGCCAGGTCGACGTCGGTGATCCGGCGATTGGCCGGATGGAGCGGGTCGATGGCGAAGTGGAGCCGGCCCTTCAGCTCCTCGTAGGCGGGCTCGCCGGCCAGGGGGCGCCGCCGCGTGATCTCGAAACGGGTGACCGGCAT
>DATFYA010000075.1 GCA_035315345.1 Candidatus Methylomirabilota bacterium | reverse complement strand
CGGGGTCGGCGCGGTGATCAACACCGCGGCGGTGCCCGCGGGCGCGAGCATGGCGGTCTTCGGCGTGGGCGGCGTCGGCCTCAACGTGGTCCAGGGCGGGGCGATGGTCGCCGCGCACCCGATCATCGCGGTCGATCTGCTGCCCACCAAGCTCGAGCACGCGCGCGCGGTGGGAGCCACTCACGTGATCGACGCCTCTCGCCAGGATCCGGCCGCGGCGATCCGAGCCATCACCGGACGCGGGGCCGACTTCACCTTCGTGGCGGTGGGTGCGACGCGCCCGATCACCCAGGCGATCGAGGCGCTCGCGCCCGGCGGCACCTGCGTGCTGATCGGCGTGCCCGGGACCGGCGCTACCGTGCCCCTGGACGCGCGTCCCGTGGTCACGGCCGAGCGGGTGATTCGCGGATCGAGCTACGGCGGCGCGCGCACCCGCGAGGACCTGCCGCGCCTGGTCGGCCTCTACCAGGCCGGCAAGCTACGCATCGACGAGATGATCACGCACCGCTACGCGCTGGATGACGCCAACGAGGCGTTCCGCGCGCTGGCCGCCGGCGAATTGGGCCGCGGCGTCATTGTGTTCTGATGGCGACGCGCGAGGTCGTCTTCGCGTTACGGTTCACCGGCCGCGGAGGGCCGGTGCCCGGATCGGCCACGAAGCGACAAGCCCGCACGGTGGCGCCGAGTCAGGTGTGGCGCACCATCATCGCGCCTACCGGGATGAGCGGCACCTTGGAGACTCTGCCGGGGGAGTCCGCGGTTCTCGAGTCGCGGGTAGAGCGCTCGCCCGACGGCTTTTTCGTCGAGGACGGCACCATCACCTACGGACGCGCGGGCTCCATCTCCTTCGATACGGTCGGCCGCGGCTACGTGGGCCCGGCTCCGAACGGAGAGGGCAGCCACGGGGTCGTCATGTGGCGCATCACGCACGGCGACGGCGGCCTGGCGGGGGCGCAGGGTTTGATCGTCTCGAACTTCACGGTGAGTCCCGACGGGCTGGTGACGGACGATCACGTCGCCCGGCTGTATCTGCCCGCCTGAGAAACCGAGCCTACTCGACGCGTTCCGGTCTCCGCCTCCGCCACGCCGCCAACCCGGCCGCGGTCAACGAGCTGCCAAGAAGGAGGAGGGTGGCGGGCTCGGGTACCGGAGTTGGCACGGGCGCGCCGGACTCGGTGAAGAAGCTCTGTCCGTTTGCGCTGAACAGGCCGTGGCCGCCAAAGTCGACGGGATTGGTCGCGGCGCCGGTCGCGGTGTCGACCGTGTAGACGTTGGTGCCCGCGACCGCGTAGAGGACGCCGTTGTCACCGGTCGCCAATCCGAAGACATTGCTAACACCGAACGACCCGACGGCCGCCGAGGCCGCGAGATTCGCCAAATTGATATGGAACAGCTGACTCGAAGTAGTGGCCAGGAACAGCTCGCCCCCATTGAAGGCCAGGTCGCCACCGGACGCGGCGGATATATTCCCGAGGCTGGTGCCCGCTCCCGTCGCCGGGTTGATGGTGAAGAGAGACGTCGAGCTGAACCCGGCCGCGTACAGCGTTCCGTCAGCGGCGAACACCAGGGCGTTGCCACCCGGCACGGAATGATTCCCGATGAAGGTCGCGGCCGCGGTGGTGGGATTGATGGAATAGAACCCGGTGAACGAGATGCCGAACAGTTGACCCGCCGGGTTGAAGGCGATGTCGGTCATGGTCGCGTTGCCCATGTTGCCGATCACGCTGACTGTGCCCGTAGCGACATCTACTTTGCCCAGGTTGTTGGCGCTGTCATCCACGTGCATGACTGGCGCCGCAGGGGCGATGCCGGTATGCAGGCTTACTAGTGCGAGAGCAATCACGAGGATTCTGAGCATCCCTGCCCCTTTCGTCATGACCATCGGTTCTCCTTCGGCGAGGCAGTGAAAAAACGTCGTCCCGTTCGGCACGGGCCATGCCATGAGAAGGAATCAATAAAAACAGCATCTTACTGATTGCCATACTGAAAACATGTGCAAAAACAATGCATCGTGTTTCCGGTAGGGGAAATCCCTTGACGTCCGCCGATCCACTCCGACCCCCACGGCGGTACGTGGGCCCCGGTCCGCTATCTGCCCGCCTCAACCTTCCGGCCCACCATGCTCGCGTAGGCCATGTAGCCGAAGAAGGCGTTGGCGTCGGCACGGCGCTTGGCCTCCGCCTTCAGCGCCGTGGCGAGCGGCGGGCCGATCCGTCCCCGACCGACCAGGACGTCGGTGCCGCGATCGACCCACGTGAGCGTGAGCCCGGGCTTCGTCGTCTCCAGCAGACCGTAGCTCCGGAGCGGTGACACCGCGAAGCCGGCGGCCGAGGCCAGGCCGCTCATGCGGCGCACCATCCACCGATCCTGCACGAATCCGTCGACGAAGGCCTGGACGCAGACTTCCAGCGGGTCGAGATCACCGGTCGCGAGGGTGGCGGTCGAGAAGTCGCCATCACAGACGCCAAGCCAGCCGCCCGGACGAAGCGCCCGGTGCGCCTCGGCCAGCAGCACCTCGGGGCCCTGCACGTGGGTCAGCACGGTGTGCATGATGACGACGTCGACACTGGCGTCCTTCACGCCGAGGGACCGTCCGTCCCCCACCTCGAAGACCAGGTTCGGCAGACCAGGGCTGAGCGCGCGCGCCCGGTCGACGAGATATGGCGAGGGGTCGACGCCCAGGACGTCTCCCACCTTGGGCCACCGGGCCAGCACTCGGGCGATCGCGCCCGTGCCACACCCCACCTCCAGGACCTGGGCGCGCTCGGGAAACTCGATGTCTCGCAGGTACGTGCGCTGCATCTCCTGCTGCTGGGGCATCGACGCGCGCAGCTCCAGCACGTGGGCGATCATCTCCAGCATCGGCAGAGGCGCTCGCTCGATGTTCTCGAACACGTCCGGCATGACTCACCTCCCGATAGGCGATTCGCTCACGGCTGATAGCGCTGAAGATGGTGAGCGATCACGCGGCGCCCGATGCTCTCGCCCAGGGCGAGGCCGTTCTCGCAGGCGCTGCGGAAATGGATGCCCCCGAGGATCCGCGATTCCGCGTTCTCGCGCGCGGCCCGAGAGAAGCTCGTGAACGAGCGGGTGATGCCCACGAAGGGTGCGTCGCTGGTCATGGTGAAACCGACCAGGTCGGTGCGCCGGTAGAAGGTGTTCTCCTCGCGCCCACCGTACAAGCCGATCACCGCCCACATGCCGTGCTCGTTCACGCCCGAAACGTAGAGGCCCGCCTTCCGATGAGTCCAATGCATTTCTCGTCGTACAATCGATGCGCCAGGCGCATCGATAATGGATCTGCGACAGCTCCGCGCGTTCGTGGCGATCGTCGACACCGGCGGATTTGCCCGGGCCGCCGCGCGAGTGCACCTCAGCCAGCCCGCCCTGTCACGCCAGATCCACGCTCTGGAGGCCGATCTGGGGATCCCGCTCTTCGACCGGATCGGCCGGCGCGTCCAGCTGACCCCGGAGGGCGAGGATCTGCTCCGCCGCAGCCGACGCCTCCTCACCGAGGCGGAGTCGCTCGGCGAGCGCGCGCACGCGCTCCGGGGCGGGCGAGCCGGCGTGCTCCGAGTGGGCGCCACGCCGCAGGCGATCGAGACGGTGCTCGCGGGCTTCCTCCCCCGCTATCGCCGGCGGCACCCGGCCGTAGACGTGCACCTCGTGGAGGACGGGGGCGCCCGCCTCCCCGACCGCCTCGAGCGCGGCGACATGAACCTCGCCATGATCCCGGCCGGCGATGCGCGCTTCCACTGCCGCGAGCTGGCCCCGCTCTACGTCCTGGCCGTGCTGCCCGCAGCCCATCGGCTGGGCCGCCGCGCGAAGCTGGAGATCGGCGAGCTCAGCGACGAGCGCCTGCTACTGACTCGGCGGGAGTTCGGATCCCGCCAGTGGTTCGACGCCGCCTGCCAGGTCGCGCACGTCCGTCCGCACGTCCTGCTCGAGAGCGGGGCGCCGGACACCCTGGTCGCCCTGGCCCGGGCCGGCTACGGCACCGCGATCGTGCCGTCCAACACGCGCATCCCGCGCGCCGGCCTCCGGGCAGTGCCCCTCGTCCACCGGGGAATCACGATCGGGGTGTGGGCCACCATCGCGTGGGATCCGCGGCGCTTCCACGCGCCACACGCGGCGCGCTTCGTCGAGGAGCTGGTCGCCTACTCCCGTCACTCGTTTCCCGGACGAAGCCTGTCCCGGCGGACGCTGCCTCCACCTCGACCGCGACGTCTCGCGCCCGAGATCAGCCCTTGACCGAGCCGGCGGTGAGGCCCTGCACCATGTATTTCTGGAAGATCAGCACGAGGAGCACCGCGGGCAGCGCGCCCAGGAAGCCGGAGGCCGCGATCACCGAGTAGTCCACGTTCACCTGGCCGTTCATCGCCGCGATCACCGGC
>DATFYA010000074.1 GCA_035315345.1 Candidatus Methylomirabilota bacterium | reverse complement strand
GGAGGTGATGACGATGGCGATCACCAGGCCGATGGCGGCCCCGATGGGCACCGAGAAGGACAGCGCCCCCACCCCCGCCAGCAGGAGCACGCGCAGGATCTCCTCGGTGGCATACGCGACCGAGGAAAGATTGTCGGAGGCGAAGACGGCGAGACCGGTGACCTTCCCGAGCCGCTCGTGATGGGCCTGAGCGGTGGCGATGGGCCGGCCGACGAACCACCGCTTGAGCTTGGGCAGGTTCATCGGAGATGGAACGGAACGTCCACGACCACGATCCCCCTTCGAAAGAGCAGCGCCCCCTTGATGAGCAGCGCGGTCTGGTTGTGGAGGAGGTGCTGCCACCAGCGCGAGGGCACGAACTCGGGGATCACGATCGTGACCACGTGGTTCTCGCCGAGGGCGAGCAGGTGGTTGACGTAGTCGAGAAACGGAGCGAGGAGCGATCGGTACGGCGAGGTCAGCACCACCAGGGGCACGCCCAGCCCGAACTTGCCCCACTTCTCCTCCAGGCGGTGGGTGCGCTCCGGATCCAGCTCGACGTAGACCGCCTTGGGCGAGCCGGAGAGGGTCTGGGCGTAGCGCAGCGCCGCGACCACCCCGCGATGGAGGTCGCCGACCAGGACCAGCACGGTGTGATCGATCGGCGGGGCGCCGGGGAAGTGATCGAGCGAGAGCTGGCGGGCCACGTCCGCGTAGTGCCGCCGGATCATGAGGAACAGGACGACCAAGATCGGGATCAGCAGCACCACCATCCACGCGCCGTGACTGAACTTGGTAGCCGCGATCACCAGCATCACGACCCCGGTGGTGGTGGCGCCCACCGCGTTCAAGCCCCAGCGCCACCACCAGCCCGCCTCGCGGCGGGTGAGCCAGCGCCGCACCATGCTGGCCTGCGAGAGCGTGAAGGAGACGAAGACGCCGACCGCGTAGAGCGGGATGAGGGCGTGGGTGGCCCCGCCAAAGAGCAGGATGAGCAGGGCGGCGAGGCCGCCCAGGATCAGGATCCCGTTGGAGAACACGAGCCGGTCGCCGCGGGTGCCGAACTGCCGGGGGATGAAGCCGTCGCGGGCCAGGAAGTAGGCGAGGCGCGGGAAGTCGGCGAAGGCGGTATTGGCCGCGAACACGAGGATCAGCATCGTGACGACCTGGATCTCGTAGTAGAGGAGGCCGCCCCCGAAGATCTGCCGAGCGAGCTGCGAGACCACCGTTTCCTCGGTGCGCGGCATCACGTGGAAGTGGCGCGCCAGGAACGTGATGCCGGTGAACAGGGTGATCAGGATGATGCCGAGCCAGGTCAGGACCGTGCGGGCGTTGCGGGCTTCGGGCGCGCGAAACGCGGGCACGCCGTCCGAGACCGCCTCGACCCCGGTGAGCGCGGCGCAACCCGACGCGAACGCGCGGAGGACCAGGAAGATGGTGAGATCCTGGCTCATCGCCACCGCCTCCAGTGGAGGCGGCGTCGCCTCCCACCCCGCGATCCACCGGACGAACCCGTAGGCGAGCATCCCGGCGAAGCTCACCACGAACAGGTAGGTCGGCACCGCGAAGAGCGTGCTCGACTCGCGGAGGCCGCGCAGGTTCCCGGTGGCGATGCCGGCGACGAACACCACCCCGAGCAGAATCCGGTAGTCGTAGAGCGCGGGAAATGCCGAGGTGACCGCGGCCACGCCGGCGGCCACGCTCACCGCCACCGTGAGCACGTAGTCGATGAGCAGGGCGCCCGCGGCCACCAGCCCCGCCAGCGTGCCGAGATTGTCTTTGGTGACGATGTAGGCGCCGCCGCCCATCGGATAGGCCAGGATGGTCTGACGGTACGAGCTCACCACCACCGCGATGAGCAACGCGATGGCGATGCCGATCGGGATGGAGTATCCGAGCGCGGCGGTGCCCGCGAGCACCAGGACCAGCAGCACTTCCTCGGTGGCGTACGCCACCGAGGACAGCGCGTCGGAGGAGAAGACCGCGAGAGCCGACGTCTTCGAGAGTCGCTCGTGCCTGGCCTGCGCCGTGGCGAGCGGAGACCCGACGAACAGCTTCTTGACCGCGCTGATCTTCACCCGGGGCGGCCTCTGGAGCCCTTACGCTAGAGGCGGAGCCGCCCGGGTGTCAAGCATTCGCGGCCAACGCCGATCGCTAGCCGGTGCGGCCGGTCTCCTTCCCGCGCTCGGAGCCCTCCCGCGGCTCGACGGCGGCATCCGGACTTTCCACGCCCTTCTTGAACTCGCGAATCGCCTGTCCGAGCGAGCGGCCGAGATCCGGGATCCTCGACCCGCCGAACAGCACCAGCGCGATGAGCAGGATCAGCATCAACTCCTGAACGCCCAGACCGAACATGTCCGTCCTCCTGCGTCGAGAGACACCCCTGGAGGCGGGCGCGACGTCCACCCGCGCGACCACCGCGTGGCGAGGAGGCTATGGGCGAGGCGGCGCGCGGACGCGGACGCGCGCGGCGGCGACCGGCGAGCCGGGCCGAGAGGCGCACGCGGCGACCGCGGCGAGGAGGATGAGGACCGGCCCCCAGTCGGCGGCCGGATCCAGTACCGCCGGCATCTGCTCGGCGAGCAGCCGCGGCAGGAAGTCGCCGTCGCTGTCGTCGAAGTAGCTCGGCGCCGACGCGACGTCGATCGACAGGACGGTGGCGGCCGCGGCCAATCCGACATGGAACAGGACCAGCAGGATCACCAGCCGCGCGCGCCGGCCCGACATGCCGCCGAGACTACGGCGTGGGCCATCGCGTGTCAAATTCGGTGCCGAAGCGTCTCGGGCGGTGCGATGCTTGGGGCGATGCCGCCATCGTCCGTGCACCCGGGCGTTCGACTCCCGGGCCTGACATCCGCCTGCTTCCCGGAGGGCGCCATCACCGTGAAGCGCACGCGCGCCTGATCCGCGGTCGCTCCATCGCCTTGTGAGCGACCTCCACGAGTTCGTCGGCCACTGGGGCTACGTCGCCATCTTCGTGGTGGTCGTGCTGGGCAACGTCGGACTGCCCGTGCCCGAGGAGACCATCCTCGCGCTCGCCGGCTACCTGGTGTGGCGCGGCAAGCTCCGCCTGTCGCTGGTCCTCGTCGTAGGCATCGTGAGCGCGGTGGTCGGCGACAACATCGGCTACTGGCTCGGACGCCGCTACGGCCAGAACGCGTTGCCTCGGTACGCGCTGTGGGTCCTCGGCCATCCCGAGCGTCTCGGGAACATGAAGGCGTTCGTGGCGCGGCGAGGTCCCGTCGCGGTGTTCGTCGCTCGCTTCGTTCCCGGGATTCGCTTCACCGCGGGTCCGCTGGCTGGCGCCCTCGGGATGTCGTTCGCCTCGTTTCTCGCCGCCAACGTGGCGGGGGCGGTGGTGTACGTGCCGGTGGTGGTCGGCGCCGGGTATGCGGTGGGCTACGGCTTCGGCGCCTACGTGGAGCGCCTCCGTTACGTGGTCGGAGAGGCCGAGCGGATCGTGCTCGTGGTCGTGCTGCTGACGCTGCTGGCCGTCATCGGGGTCCGCATCGTCCAGACGATCAACCAGCGCCGGACGAGCTGACGCCGGGGCGGGCCGGCCCTGCCGGACCGGCCGCCGGGCGCCACCCTCAGTGCGACTTGGCCTCGCCGAAGCCGTCGGAGCCCTGCAGGCGCTCCGCGGTCCCCGGAATGTAACGCTGCTCGAGCTCCTGGAAGTGCGCCACCCGCGCCATCACGTGGTGGCTCTCGGTGGGATGGCCGACCTTCTGGCGCTCGAGGGTCCACTGGGCCTGCTCTTCGTTCTTCACCAGCTCCTGCATGAAGTTCCAGACCGAGTACATCGCGGCGTGGGCTCCGAAGAGGGTGATGAAGATGAACTTGTAGCCGAGCTCGCCCAGCTCGCGGAACGTCAGCGGATCGGCATCCTTGTGCCAGCGGAACGACGACGAGTAGTTGAAGGCCAGCGGCAGGTCCGGATGCGTCTGCCTCATGGCGCGCGCGAACTCGATGGCCGGCCCGCGCTCGGAGCCCGACAGCTCCGCCCACACCAGGTCCACGCCGGCGTCGGCGTAGGCGCGGCCCCGCCAGATCGCCTCCTCCATGCTGCCGCCCACCGCGCCGTAGGCGTCGGTGCGGGCGATGATCACGAAATCACGGTCGAGCCGGTCACGCTCGGCGATGGCGGCCCGGTACTTGCCCAGCGCCTCCTCGCGCGACACGACCGTCTTGCCCGCGATGTGGCCGCAGCGCTTCGGGAACCGCTGGTCCTCGAGGTGGATGCCCGCGACCCCGGTCTTCACGAACTCCTGCACGGTGCGGAGGGTGGAGAGTGCATTGCCGTACCCGTCGTCGGCGTCGGCAATGATCGGCAGCTCGACCGCGCTCGCCACCATCGAGGCCGCCTTCGTGACCTCGGTCATCGTGAGGAAGCCCATGTCGGGCCAGCCGTTGAGCATGGCGAGCGAGTAGCCGCTGAGATAGATCGACTTCATGCCGGCCTGCTCGGCGATCCGGGCGTCGAGGGGCGAGTAGATCCCGCCGGTGAACAGATAGGGCTCGTCCTTCAGCAGCCGCCGAAACACCTGACCCTTGGATTCCATGCCGCCTCCTTCAGGCTCTCGCGGGCTGAGCCGACGGGATCGCCGGGGCCCACGGCAGCTCCAGCAGGGTCTCGGCGCAGGTCGAGCAGTAGGTGGTCGACTCGAGCTGATACGAGCAGGCCGGGCAGCACGCCGCTCCACATTCGATGCAGCCGAGATGGTTGAACGCGAACTCCACTTCCGTCCCGCAACGACACTGTCCCGCCATGCACTCCTCCTTGACCACGAGATGAGCCAAGGAGGAATCAAGAGTCGTTCCAGCGATTCAAGTGCTCGTTCTATTGGACCTGTGCAGCAAGATGTCACTGTAAAAGGGACACACACGTCTCATAAATAGTCAGGCCATTGTTGCGTATTGCCAGATAACATGCCGCCGCCATGGCAGATTTACGATGCCATCTGGTGAGTCATTGCCGACTCACTACTGAGTCTACTGCGACTCTTTCTTGTATTTCCTCGGACTTATCGAGTGCTTGGAAAGCAAGCGATGGAAATTGCGGCGCGTGATCCCGGCTTTCTGCGCCGCCACCGACACGTTCCCCCGGGCCTCGGAGAGGAAGCGGGCCACCGCTTCACGCTCGAACATCGAGATGACCCGCTCCTTGGCCTGGGCGAAGCCCTCCTTCGTGGTGACCTGGATGGAGCCCGATTCCTGAAGATAGAGCGGCAGGTGTGTGACCTCCACCTGCTGGCTTTCCGAGAGCACGACGGCGCGCTCGATGATGTTCTCCAGCTCGCGCAGGTTGCCCGGCCAGGCATACCGCCGGAGCTGATCGAGCGCGTCCTGGGAGAACCGGTCCACCTTCTTGTTCACCTTCGCCTCGGCCTTTCGCAGGAAGTGATAGGCCAGGACCGGAATGTCCTCGCTCCGCTCCCGGAGCGGGGGCAGCACGACCGTGAAGGCGTTGAAGCGGTAGAACAGATCCTCGCGGAACTCGGCGGCGGCGAGCGCCTTCTCGAGATCGCGGTTGGTGGCCGCGATCACCCGGACGCGGACTTTTCGGGTAATCACGTCTCCAACCGGCTTCACCTCGCCGGCCTGGAGCACGCGCAGCAGCTTGCCCTGCATCTCGGGCGGCATGTCGCCGACCTCGTCGAGGAAGATGGTGGCCCCGTCCGCCTTCTCGAAGAGGCCGGCCTTGTCGGCCACCGCGCCAGTGAACGCCCCGCGCTTGTGACCGAACAGCTCGGACTCCATCAGCGAGGGGGTCAGCGCGGTGCAGTTCACGGTGACCAGCGGCTTGTCGCGCAGATTCGAATAGCGGTGGATCGCCCGCGCCACCAGCTCCTTGCCGGTGCCGGACTCGCCGCGTATCAGCACGGTGGTCGGAGTCTGGGCGACCCGGATGATCTGCTCGGCCAGCTCCCGCATCTTCGGGTTCTGCCCGATGATGAAGTCGCCGTCCGCCTTCGCCTGCAGCTCGCGCAGCATCAGGGAGTAGCGGTCCTCCAGCTCCTCGCTGCGCTTGCGCTCGG
Organism: Candidatus Methylomirabilota bacterium; assembly: GCA_035315345.1. NCBI lineage: Bacteria > Methylomirabilota (SeqCode) > Candidatus Methylomirabilota bacterium. The sequence continues at coordinate 55,475 of DATFYA010000074.1, read as the reverse complement.
CGAGGAGGTCCCACATGAACTTCGCGCTCGCCCCACCCATGACCTCGGTGCCGGACGGCTTCAGGCGCTGGATCGCGGCCTGGACCTCGGCACTGCCGGTGACGTCGATGATCAGGTCGACGCGGGGATCGGCGATCAGCTCCCGCAGCTCGGTGCTCACCGCGATGTTGAGGCGCCGGGCCAGCTCGATCCCGGGCGCCCAGGGGTTCACGTCGGCGATCCCGACGATGGTCACGGTGGGGTCGCCGCTGAACATCTCGAGCAGGGCTCGCCCGCCCTTGCCGGCTCCGACGATGACGACCTTGGTCATCCGGGAACTCGCTCCGGAGCGCGCCGGCCCGGAGGTCGGGCTAGAAGGGCTGGGCCTCGCGCTTGGCGAGGCGCTCGAACGAAGCGTACTCGGGGATGAACGTCACCTGGACCTTGCCGGTCGGCCCGTTGCGCTGCTTGCCGATGATGACGTCGGCGACCCGATCGCCCTCCTCCGACTGCAGGCCGTAGCGCTCCGGCCGGTACAGGAAGAGGATCACGTCGGCGTCCTGCTCCAGCGCGCCGGACTCCCGCAGGTCCGACAGCTGGGGCTCCTTGCGCTCGCGGGTCTCCACCGCGCGGGAGAGCTGTGACAGCGCCACCACCGGGACGTTCAGCTCCTTGGCCAGGGCCTTGAGCGAGCGGGAGATCTCCGAGATCTCCTGCTGGCGGTTCTCCTGCTGGTGACGCCCGCGCATGAGCTGGAGGTAGTCGATGACGATCAGGTCGAGCCCGTGCTCGGCCTTCATGCGCCGCGCCTTGGCGCGCGCCTCCAGCACGGTCAGGGCGGGCGAGTCGTCGATGTAGACCGGCGCTTCCGCGAGCCGCCCCGCCGCGTTGGTGAGGCGCGTCCAGTCGCGCGGGTCGAGGTAGCCGGTGCGCACCTTGTGCGAGTCCACCTTGGCTTCGGAGCAGAGCAGCCGCTGCACGAGCTGCTCCTTCGACATCTCGAGGCTCAGCACCAGCACCCGCTTGTGGTCCTCGACCCCCGCGTACTTGGCGATGTTGAGCGCGAAGGCGGTCTTGCCCATCGACGGCCGGCCCGCGATGATGATGAAGTCGCTGGGCTGGAAGCCCGAGGTCATCCGGTCGAGCTCGTCGAAGCCGGTGGCGAGCCCGGTGATGTGCTCCTTGCGGTCGTAGAGCTTCTCGATGTGCTCGAAGGTGTCCTTCAGGATCGCCCGCACCGGGAAGGCCGAGCCCTGCATCCGCCGCTCGGAGATCTGGAAGATCAGCCGCTCCGCGTCGTCGAGGAGCTTGTCCACGTCGTCGCGGGCCTCGTAGCTCTGCCCGATGATCTCGGTGGCGATGCGGATGAGGTCGCGCAGGAGCGCCTTCTCGCGAACGATGGCCCCGTAGGAGAGCAGGTGGGCCGCGGTGGCCGCCTCCTCCACCAGGCTCGCGAGGGCCGCCGGCCCCCCGACCTCTTCCAGCGACGCGTTCCGCTTGAGCTCCTCCGAGACGGTCAGCAGGTCCACCGGCTCGTTGCGCTCGAAGAGCGCGAGGGTGGCGTCGAAGATCTTGCGGTGGCCTTCCTTGTAGAAATCGGCCGCCTTGAGCAGCTCGATCGCCTTGGGAAGGCTCTCCCGCTCCAGCAGGATCGCTCCCAGGACGGCCCGCTCGGCCTCCAGGCTGTGGGGAGGAATCTTGGAGGTCAGCAGGTCGGTGAGCGTGGCCACGGCTACTCGCGCGAGACGGACACCTTCAGCTGGGCGGTCACGTCGGCGTGCAGGCGGACCGGCACCGTGAACTCGCCGAGGCTCTTGATGGGCTCGTCGAGCCCGATGCGGCGGCGCTCCACCTCGATGCCGTGCTGGGACAGGAACGCGGCCAGGTCGGCCCGGCCCACCGAGCCGAAGAGGCGCCCCTCGTCCGAGGCCTGCCGGCGCTGGGAGAAGTGCAGGGCCTCGATGGCGTGCGCCTGCCCCTGGGCGTCGGCCTTCAGCTTGGCCGCCCGGGAGTCCTGGCGCGCCTTGATCTGCTCGAGGTTCTTCAGATTGGTCGCGGTCGCGTGCAGGGCCAGCTTCTGGGGCAGCAGGAAATTCCGCGCGTAGCCGTCCGAGACATCGCGGACCTCGCCGCGCCGGCCGAGGGTGGGCACGTCGTCCATCAGAATGATTTTCATTACCCGTTCCCCGATGGGCCTCGTGTCACTCCGAGGTTTGGGCCAGGAGCGCGACGGTGCGAGCGCGGCGGACGGCGCGGGTGAGCTGCCGCTGATGCCGGGCGCAGCTGCCGGAGATGCGGCGCGGGGTGATCTTGCCGCGCTCCGAGACGAAGTTGCGCAGGCGGCGGATATCCTTGTGGTCGATCAGATCGACGCGATCGACGCAGAACTTGCAAACCTTGCGACGTCCGAACCGGCGCCGCTTGACTGGCTTCGATGCTGGCGGAATGGCTTGTTCCTCCTGTTGAAGCTAGAAGCTAGAACGGGACCTCGTCGTCGCCGTCTCCCCCACCGCCGGCTTCAACCGGCTCGGGCACCGCGGGCGCGCCCGCCGTCTTGCCGCGACCCATGAACTGCACCCGTTCCGCGACGACCTCGACCACGCTGCGCTTCTGCCCGTCCTTCGTCTCCCAGTCGCGCGTCTGCAGCCGCCCCTCGACCATGATCGGGCTACCCTTGTCGAGGTACTCGCCGCAGCTCTCGGCCTGCTTGCCCCACACCACCACGGTGAGGAAGCAGGTCTCCTCGCGCTTCTCTCCGCCCTGGGTCGTGTAGTTGCGGTTGACGGCCAGCCGCAGGTCCGCCACCGCGGTACCGCTCGGGGTATACCGAAGCTCGGGCGTGCGCGTCAGGTTGCCGATCAAGAACACCCGGTTCAGGCTCGCCATCAGACGACCTCCTCCACCGCCGGGGTCTGCGGCTTGGGCGCCGACCGGATCCGCTTGCGCACGGGCACGCGAGTCGTGAAGTGCCGGAGTACCTGCTCGTTCAGCGTCAGCTGGCGCTCGTACTCCTTGACGACCGCCGGCACCGCCTTGCACTCGATCACCGCGTAGGTGCCTTCCCGCTGCTTCCGGATCTCGTAGGCGAGCCGGCGCTTCCCCCAGCTCTCGGCCTTCGTGACCTCGCCGCCGAGGGAACGGAGCGTCTCCTGCAGCTTGGTCAGGAGCGCGGTCACCTCCTCTTCGGTGGGTCGCGGGTCGAAGATCAATAGGATTTCGTACGGATACAAACCACTCACCTCCCCAGAATTCAGCGCTTGTCCCGATTGAAAGCGCTTAACGTTACCAGAGCCTGCCGCGAAAGACAATCTCGGGTCAAGAGTGGACGAAATAGCACGGCCCTTGCCGTCTCCGGCAAGGGCCGTGGGTCTCGCGCGATACGCCTTAGAAATCCCCGTGAGGCATCGGCGGGGCCGCCGCCGGCTTCTCTTCGGGCAGATCGGTGATCAGCGCCTCCGTGGTCAGCAGGAGCGAGGCCACCGACGCCGCGTTCTCCAGCGCCACCCGCTCCACCTTGGTGGGGTCGATGATACCGGCCTGGATCATGTCCACGAACTCGAGCGACTCCGCGTCGAAGCCGCGGTTCACCACCTTCTCGGCCTTCACCTTCTCGACGATGACGCTGCCCTCGAGCCCCGCGTTCTCCACGATCTGACGGATGGGCTCCTCGAGCGCGCGCCGCACGATGTGCGCGCCGACCTTCTCGTCACCCTCGAGCTTCAGGGCGTCGACCGCGCTGGCCGCCCTCAGGAGCGCGACGCCCCCGCCGGGCACGATGCCTTCCTCCACCGCGGCGCGGGTCGCGTTCAGCGCGTCCTCGACGCGGGCCTTCTTCTCCTTCATGGCCGTCTCGGTGGCGGCCCCTACCTTGATGACCGCGACGCCGCCGGCCAGCTTGGCCAGCCGCTCCTGCAGCTTCTCGCGATCGTAGTCCGAGGTGGTCTCCTCGATCTGGGCCCGGATCTGCTTGATACGACCTTCGATGGCCGCGGTCTTGCCCGCGCCCTCGACGAGGGTGCTATTGTCCTTGTCCACCACGATCTTCTTGGCCTTGCCCAGATCCTCGAGCTTGATGTTCTCGAGCTTGATGCCGAGGTCCTCGGTGATGGCCTTGCCGCCGGTCAGGATGGCGATGTCCTCCAGCATGGCCTTGCGGCGGTCGCCGAAGCCGGGGGCCTTCACCGCCGCGGTGTGCAGCGTGCCGCGCAGCTTGTTGACGACCAGGGTGGCCAGGGCCTCGCCCTCGATGTCCTCGGCGATGATCAGGAACGGCTTGCCCGAGCGGGCCACCTGCTCGAGCAGCGGCAGCATGTCCTTCATGACGCTGATCTTCTTCTCGTGGATCAGGACCAGCGCGTCCTCGAGCACGCACTCCATCCGCTCCGCGTCGGTGACGAAGTACGGGGAGAGGTAGCCGCGGTCGAACTGCATGCCCTCGACCACGTCCAGCACGGTGTCCGCCGACTTCGACTCCTCGACGGTGATGACCCCGTCCTTGCCCACCTTCTCCATCGCCTCGGCGATCAGGTTGCCGATCGTCTTGTCGTTGTTGGAGGCGATGGTGGCGACCTGCGCGATCTCCTTCTTGTCCTTGGTCGACTTCGACATCTTTTTGAGATCCGCGACCACCGCCTCGACCGCCTTGTCGATGCCGCGCTTCAGCCCCATGGGGTTGGCGCCGGCGGTGACGTTCTTCAGGCCCTCGCGCACGATGGCCTGGGCCAGCACGGTGGCGGTGGTGGTACCGTCACCCGCGATGTCGGAGGTCTTGGACGCCACTTCCTTCACCATCTGGGCGCCCATGTCCTCGTAGTTGTCCTTCAGCTCGATCTCCTTGGCGACGGTCACCCCGTCCTTGGTGATGGTCGGGCTGCCGAACTTCTTGTCGATGACCACGTTCCGGCCTTTGGGGCCCATGGTCGCCTTGACGGCCGCCGCCATGATGTTGACCCCGCGGAGCAGGGCCGCGCGTCCCTCGTCACTGAACATGACCTGCTTCGGCATGCTGATTCTCCTCCTCGACGTTCGATGGAATTGACCGCGGCGCCTCCTGGGAGCCCGGTCGGGTTGAATTGCTGGATCGCGCTACGGTTCCGGCTACTCGATGATCGCGAGCACGTCCTCCTCGCGGAGGATCAGGTACTCCTCGTCGTCCAGCTTGACCTCGGAGCCGGAGTACTTGCCGAAGAGGATCTTGTCGCCGGCCTTCACGTCGAGCGGCACCTTCTTGCCCTCGTCGTTCACCTTCCCGTTCCCGACCGCGATGACTTTCCCCTCCTGGGGCTTCTCCTTCGCGGTGTCCGGGATGATGATGCCGCCCTTCTTGACCTCCTTTTCCTCTTCGCGCTTCACGAGGATTCGGTCGTGCAACGGACGAATCTTCATAGCCAACTCGCCTCCCGATAGTAAGATGTTGGGCCTTGCGGCGAATCCCGCGCCTGGGAGCCTTAGCACTCAACCAAGGCGAGTGCTAATATAGCAGCGCTTTCGGTGGTGTCAAATGGAAAAAATTACTATTTCCTAACTACTTAGGAATACTCACGATGACGTCTGCGAATGAGAAGCCGGCGGTCCTGATCTCTCGACTCCTTCCGGAGCCGGCGGTCGCGCTGGCCCGCAGCCGCGCGGCCGTGGATGCATACGACCAGGACGCGCCCATGCCCCGCGCCGAGCTGCTGAAGCGCCTCCGCGAACGGCAGGGGCTGATCTGCGTCATCAGCGAGGCCATCGATCAGGCGCTGCTGGACGGCTGCCCGAAGCTGCGCGTCGTCTCCAATGTGGCGGTGGGCTTCAACAACGTGGACGTGGCGGCCTGCACGAAGCGCGGCGTCGTGGTCACCAACACCCCCGACGTGCTCACCGATACCACCGCGGACTTCGCCTGGACGCTCCTCATGGCCACCGCGCGTCGGCTGGTGGAGGCCGATCGCTACGTCCGCGAGGGCCGGTTCACGCAGTGGGAGTACATGCTGCAGCTGGGGCGCGACGTCCACGGCAAGACCCTGGGCGTGGTCGGTTTCGGCCGGATCGGCCGGGCGATGGCCCGCCGGGCGCTCGGCTTCGGCATGCGCGTGCTCTACCAGGATGCGGTGGCCGCGGATGCGGCGACGGAGCGCGAGCTGAACGCCAGCCGGGTCGACCTGGCCACACTCCTCCGCGAGTCGGACTTCGTGAGCCTCCACACTCCACTCATCCCCGAGACTCGGCATCTCATGAACCGGGAGACCTTGCGCGCCATGAAGAAGACCGCCTTCCTGATCAATGCGGCGCGCGGCCCGGTGGTGGACGAGGCAGCGCTGGTGGAGGCCCTCCGCGAGGGCTGGATCGCCGGCGCGGGTCTCGACGTCTTCGAGGAGGAGCCGACGGTCCATCCCGGCCTCATCGGGCTCACCAACGTGGTGCTGGCGCCGCACATCGGCAGCGGCTCGCTCGAGACCCGGCTCAAGATGGCCACCCTGGCGGTGGAGAACTGCCTCGCGGTGCTGGAGGGGCGGACGCCACCCACCCCGGTCAATCCCGAGGTGCTGGCCCGGCGCTAGCGGTGGACCTGCTGGTCCTCGACCAAATCAGCAAGCGCTACCGGCCCGCCCAGCCGCCCGCGGTCGACCGCCTGTCCGTGCACGTCGCGGAAGGCGAGATCGTCGCGCTCCTCGGACCATCGGGCTGCGGCAAGACCACCACGCTTCGCCTGATCGCCGGTCTGGAGACCGCCGACGCGGGCACCATCACCCTGCGCGGCCGGGTGGTCACGGGCCCCGGGCGCTTCGTCCCGCCCGAGGAGCGCGGCATCGGCATCGTGTTCCAGGACTACGCATTGTTCCCCCATCTCACCGTCGAGGACAACGTGGGTTTCGGGCTCCCGCGGCCCGGACGCCACGGGCGCCGGGCGCGCACCGCGGAGGTGCTCGCCCTGGTCGGGCTCGACGGGCTCGAGTCGCGCTACCCGCATGAGCTGTCGGGCGGCCAGCAGCAGCGCGTGGCCCTCGCCCGCGCGCTGGCTCCGGCGCCTGCCTTGATGCTGCTCGACGAGCCCTTCTCGAATCTCGACACCGACCTGCGCGCGCAGATGCGGGAGGAGGTGGAGCGGATCCTCCGCGAGACCGCGACCACCGCGGTGTTCGTCACGCACGATCAGGAGGAGGCCTTCACGCTCGCCGACCGGGTGGGAGTGCTCCGGGCCGGCCGCGTCGAGCAGATGGCTTCGCCCCAGCAGGTCTATCACCGCCCCGCGACCCGGTTCGTCGCCTCCTTCGTGGGGGCCGCCGATTTCCTCGCCGGCGTGGTCGGCCGCGAGGGAATCGTGACCGAGGTGGGCACCTTCGCCAACGTCGATCGGCTCCCCGAAGGCCAGCCGGTCGAGGTGATGATCCGGCCGGACGCCATCTCGTTCGTGCCCGAGCCGAGCGGCGCCGGGACCATCACGCGCCGCTACTTCCGCGGCTCGGCGACCGTCTACTGCGTGCGCCTGCCGTCGGGCTACCGGGTGCACTCCTCGCAGCCCTCGACCTCGATGCTGCCGACCGGGACGCGGGTCGCCCTCTCCGCCCACGTCCCGCACGTGGTGGCATTCCCCGCCGCCGTCGCCACGAGCGGCGGTTAGCGGCGGCTCGTCAGGCGGATCAAGAGCATCACCGGCAGCAGGCCGGCACCGACCAGGGTCAGCGCGGGCACCGCCGCCTCCTGCCACATCGCCTCGGACGTTCGCTCCCAGATCTCCACCGACAGGGTATTGAGACCGATGGGCCGGAGCAGCAGGGTGGCCGGCATCTCCTTCATCGTCTCGACGAAGACCAGCGCCGCGGCGGTGAGGACGCCCCCGCGCATGAGCGGCAGGTGCACGCGGCGCAGGGCGGCTCCCGCGCGCGCCCCCAGCATGCGCGCGGCATCGTCGAGGGCGGGCGAGATCTTGCCGAGGCTCGCCTCCACCGTCTGCAGCCCCACCGCCAGGAAGCGGACGACGTAGGCGACGATCAGCCCGGCCGCCGAGCCGGTGAGCAGGAGGCCGAGCGGGCGGCCGAGGGCGCGCTCGAGCGGCGGCACCAGGGCGTGGTCGGCCCACGCGAGCGGCAGCAGGACCCCGACCGCGATCACCGCGCCGGGGACCGCGTAGCCCATGGAGGCCAGCTGCGTGGCCAGGCGCACCGAGCCGCCGCCGTCGAGCCGGCCCGCGTAGGCGAGCAGCACCGCCAGCGCGCAGACGACCACGGCCGCGCTGGCTGCCAGGAGACCGGTACGGCCCAGGAGTGCGGCGAAGTCGGGCGCGATCCGACCGGCCCGTATCACCGCCACCGCCCACCACCCGAGCTGACCCACCGGGAGCAGGAACGCCAAGAAGAGGACCACGCCGCAGCAGGCGGTGGCCGCGGCCGCGCGCCAGCCGTGAAGCGCCCGCGGCTCGACGGTGGCGGTCCCGCGCGCGGCCTGGGTGAACCGGGCGCGGCCTCGCGCGCGGCGCTCGAGGAGCAGCAGGGCGAGCGCGAACAGGAGCAGGACGCTGGCGAGCTGGGTGGCCGCGATGCGGTCGAACATCCCGTACCAGACGCGGTAGATCGCCTCGGTGAGGGTCCGGTAGCCGAAAATAGCCACCGTGCCGAAATCGGCGAGCGCCTCCATCATGGCCAGCGCGACGCCGGCGGCCAGCGAGGGCCGCGCCATCGGCACGGTGACGCGCAGGAACGCGCCCCAGCGGGAGCGCCCGAGGCTGCGCGCGGTCTCCACCACCGCGGTGCCCTGCTCGCGGAAGGCGACGCGGGCCAGCAGGTACACGTACGGATAGAACACCAGCGTCATCATCAGAGCCACGCCGCCGAGGGACCGAAGCTCGGGCAGCCGCGCGCCGGGTCCCCACCAGCCGCGCAGCCCGGTCTGGAGCGGCCCCGAATACTCGAAGAGCCCGAGGAACGCGAAGCCGATCACGTAGGCCGGCACGGCCAGGGGGAGGATCAGCGCCCACTCGAGCGCCGAGCGGCCGGGAAACCGGTGGTGCACGACCAGCCAGGCGAGGCCACCGCCGACGATCAGCGTGCCCGCCCCCACCCCGACGAGGAGCCACACGGTATGGGCGATCAGCTCCAGGAGCTGGGTCCGCCAGAGGTGCAGCCAGATGTCGCGTGAGGGCGCCGCGAGCGCGGAGAGCACGACCGCGATGGGCACCGCGAGCGTCGCCGCGATGCCCACGGCGAGCCAGGACCACAAGGCCGGCCTCGCCGGCCGCAGCGCGAGCATGCGGTCAGCGAGGCGGGATCGACACGTCTACTTGTAGCCCGCCCGATCCGCCAGCCGGGTCGCGGCCGCCTGGTACTCGCCCGCCGCGGCCACGTTGGTATCGTCCTGCTTGAACGTGCCCCACTTGGCGATCACCGGATTCACGCCGGCCTGCGGATTGGCCGGGTACTCGAAATTGGAGTCCGCGAACATCTGCTGCGCCTCGGGACTCGTGAGGAACTCGATCAGCTTGATGGCGGCCGCGCGGTTCCTGGAATGCGCGGTCACCCCGGCGCCCGAGATGTTCACGTGGGTGCCCGGCGTCGGCTGGTCGGCCCAGAAGGCGGCCACCGGGAAGGCCGCGTCCTTGGCCACGATTCGTCCGAGATAGTACGTGTTGGTCAGGGCCAGGTCGCACTGGCCGGCCGCGACCGCCTCCAGGATCTTCGTGTCGCCGTTGATCAGGGTCGGGTTGTTGGCCACCCAGCCGCGCACGATCGCCTCCGCCTTCGCCTCGCCGCGGCGCTTGATCATGGTGGCGATCAGCGACTGATTGTAGATGTGGGTCGAGGAGCGCAGGCACAGACGGCCCTTCCACTTGGGATCGCCGAGCGCCTCGTAGGTGGACAGCTCCTCCGGCTTCACCTTCGCGGTGTTGTACATGATCGTGCGGGCCCGCACGGTCAGGCCGACCCACCGGTTCTCGGGATCCCGCAGGTGCGCGGGCACGTTGGCCGCGATCTCGGGCGAGTCCACTTTGGACAACAGCCCGGCGCGCGCCGCGTTCCAGAGATTGCCGGCGTCGACGCTGATGAGCACGTCGGCCGGCGTCTTGTCACCCTCCGCCTTCAGCCGCTCGAACAGCGGCCCGGACTCGCCGCCGAAGCTCTTCACCTGGATGCCCGTCTTCCTGGTGAAGGCCTCCATGGCCGGCTCCTGCCCGTAGTGGGAGCGCGCCGAGTACACCGTCACCGCCGCACTCTGTCCGCTCGCCGCCGGCATCCCGACGGCCAGTGCGAGCCCTGCCGCAAGCATGATCGTCCACGCTCGCCTCGTCCGAGGTGTCGCCATGGCCCCGCCTCCTGGGGTGCTTCGTGGAAGACTGAAACGAGGTGTGAGGCTACCCTAATGAACAAGATGTGTCAAACCTAATTCACGAGACGTTGGCGGCGTCCGCCGCGAGCGGCGATCAGGCGGACTGTCGAGCGCTATCGAGACCGACCGCCCGCTCGAGCCGGCGGGCCAGGCGCTCCCGCCGATGCTCGAACGCGGCGAGCACGCGCTCGGACGCGCGATGGCGCCGGGCCAGGTCGAGCGCCTCCTCCACGACCAGGCGGGCGGCGGCGAGGTCGCGCCGGCGATGCTCGTGGACCTTGGCGATCTCCTCCCACGGGCGCGGGTCGAAGTCACGAGGTCCCCGGGCCGCGGCCTCCCAGAGGGCGCGAGCCTCGTCCCAGCGCTCGCGTCGCTTCTCGCCCTGGGCCAGGCGCAGCAGGAGCCGCTCGCGCGACGGGGTCGGCAGCCCGGCGTCGAGGGCCATGCGGTAGCAGGCGAGGCTCCGCGCAGGCTCGCTCGCCTCCAGCAGCCGGCCGAGGCCGGCCAGGGCCTCCGGCTCCAGATCGGGCACCGGCGCCCGGGTGATCGCGTCCGCGACCCAGCCGGTGAGCGCGGCCAGCGAGAGGATGTCGTGCCGGTTGTGCTCGAAGACGCGCGGGAGCGCGTGCGGCTGCTTGCGTCGCAGGTACTCGAAGTACACGGTCGGGATCAGCGCGCCGGGCAGATCGTGCTCGCGCGCGAACCGCAGCGCGTGCTGCTCCACCGTGCCCAGCCGGCAGTCGGCCAGCCGCGCGCTCCACAGGCGCCGCGCGGCGCCCAGCAGGTCGACGTGGAAGACCTCCTCGCCGGGAAAGCGCCGACGGCCGAGCACGAAGCGCGTTTCCAGCAGCGGGAGATCGAAGCCGCCGCCGTTGTACGTCACGAAGCCGTCGAACCGCCGGAACATCGTCTCCAGCGCGCAGAGCAGCGCGGGCTCCTCGTCGAGGTCGCGCATGAAGAACTGCCGCACCTCGAAGTCGTCGCCGTCGAAGAAGCCGACCCCGACCAGAAAGGCGTAGGTGCCGGTGCCGCCGGCCAGGCCGGTGGTCTCGGTGTCGAGATAGAGGAGACGGCGGCCCTCCGCCGGCGCGGCGCCCGCGCGGGCCAGTAGGGCGAGCGCCGGCGAGGCCGCGTCGCGGGCGGCGAGCAGCGACTGGGCCCCGTGGCGATGGTCCACCGGGAACCGCCGGCGCACCACCAGGAGCCGGCCCCGCTCCGTCTCCTCGATGGCGCCCTCCAACAGGTCCTCGATGGTGGCGCGTGCCCGCGGCGGAGACGCGGCCGGGCTCGAGGCGCGGGTCTTGGCCTCGATGCGGCGGATGATCCGGGTCAGCTCGGTGAGATCGCGGCCCAACGGAGCGGGCGGTCAGCGCCGGCGCACGAGGCGCTGCAGGATCGCCAGGGCCACCGGCTTGGCTTGACGGCCCACCTCGTTCACCGGGCCGGCGCAGGACGGGCAGCCGCTACGGCAGCCGCAGGCCTCGAGCGTCTCGAGCCCGCGGGCGAGCAGGTCCGGGAGCACCTCGAAGATGCGCTCGGCCAGGCCGATGCCGCCGGGCTGGTTGTCGTAGAGGTAGATCGTCGGCGTGAAGGTCTCGCCCTGGAGCAGCTGCGCGCGCATGGTCTCCCGCGTCACCACCTGGCCGGCCTGGGCGGGCGAGCCGTCGCCGAGCCAGGAGCCGACGTCGCGGATGTCGCAGAGCAGGAAGATCGGAGCCAGGTGGTGTAGCAGGTGGGTGAGCGCGCGCAGCCCGTCGACCAGGTCGTCGCGGCGCGAGGAGATCTGGTCGAGAAGTCCCGGGTCGAGGGTCAGCCACGCGCTGGTGGTCTGCATCTCCTGCTGCGGCAGCTCGACCTCGCCCGAGCCCACGTTCTCGAGCGTACCCATCTTGATCTTCTTGAAGCCCACCACCTTCTCGGCGACCAGCACTTCGCCCTGCTCGGCGAGCAGGCCCGGCGTCTCCTGGCGGCCGAAGCGCTGGAGGATCCATACCCCCTTGGCGGTGATCGCGTCGGTGAAGTAGTCGACGACCACCTTTTTCACGTAGGCGACCTTCTCCTCGTCCTCGCGATAGTGGAGCTCCTGTACCTCGAAGGGCTCGCCCTCCACCATGTAGATCGCCTTGGGATAGATCATGGCGAAGGCGCTCTTCCAGTCCACCTCCGCGATGATCTGGCGCCGCTTCACCTGCTGAGCATCGCGCGCGGTGGTGTCGATGACCAGGAAGTTGTCGGAGGTCACCGTGCGCAGGGAGATGTGGTCGGCCGGGTAGGTCTCCGAGCTCCAGTGGAAGTGCTCGCCCGCCCGGTGCAGCACGCCCTCCTCCTCGAGCGCGGCCAGATGCGCCGACACGTCGCCCCCGAAGGGCTCGTCGGCGCCCAGGGGCAGCTCGAACGCCGCGCACTTGACGTGGTTGATCAGGATGAAGGGGTTCTCGGGATTCACCCGCGCGTGCTCGGGCGGCGCGCCGAACAGGTAGTCGGGATGCGCGGCCAGGTACTGATCCATCGGGGAGCTCGTCGCCACCATGACCGCGGCGGACTCGCCGCTGCGCCGGCCCGCGCGGCCCGCCTGCTGCCACATCGAGGCGATGGTCCCGGGGTAGCCCGCGAGCACCGCCAGGTCGAGATGCCCGATGTCGATGCCCAGCTCGAGCGCGCTCGTCGCCACCACGCCCAGCACGTCGCCCGAGCGGAGCCCGCGCTCCACCTCGCGGCGCCGGAGCGGCAGGTAGCCGCCGCGATAGCCGCGCACGATCCCGGAGTCGCCGGTCTTGTCCTCGACCTCCTTCTTGATCGAGGCCAGCACCACCTCGGTGGAGAGCCGGCTCTGACAGAACACGATGGTGGCGACCTTCTGCTTGAGGAAGCGCGCGGCCAGCCTCGACGCCTCGCCGAGATACGGCGCGCGGATGCCCAGGTCGGGGTTGATCACCGGCGGGTTGTAGACCATGAAGGTCTTCTCGCCGGTGGGCGCGCCGCTCTCGTTCAGCTCCGCCACCGGCTCGCCGGTCAAGCGCTGGGCCAGATCGCCGGGATTGGCGATGGTGGCCGAGGCCATGATGAACTGCGGAGTCGCGCCGTAGTGACGGCAGATGCGCTTGAGCCGGCGCAGCACGTTGGCGAGGTGGCTGCCGAAGACGCCCCGGTAGGCGTGCAGCTCGTCGATCACCACGTACTTCAGGTTCTGGAACAGGTTCACCCACTTCGTGTGGTGCGGCAGGATCCCGGAGTGCAGCATGTCCGGGTTGGTGAGCACCAGGTTGGCCCGCGCGCGTACCGAGCGCCGCGCGTCCTGCGGGGTGTCGCCGTCGTAGGTGAACATCCGCATGTCGGGCAGCGACTTGGCCAGCTCGGTCAGCTCGGCGAGCTGATCCTGCGCGAGCGCCTTCGTGGGGAAGAGGTAGAGCACGCGGGCTTCGGGCTGCTGCACCAGCGCCTGCAACACCGGCAGGTTGTAGCAGAGCGTCTTGCCGGAGGCGGTCGGGGTCACCACCACCAGGTGCTCGCCCTTGGCCGCCGTCTCGAAGGCGCGCGCCTGATGCGAGTAGAGCTGCTCGATCCCGCGCGCCTTCAGCGCCTCCACGATGCGCGGGTCGAGCGAGGAGGGAAACGGGGCGAAGACCGCGGGCCGGGACTCGAAGTGGCGCACCGCGGTGATCAGCGGACCGGTCTCGAGCGACGTCAAGAGCTCGTCGAGGAGCTCTCGGATTTGCATGGCGCGCTCATCCTATGTTTAGTGAGCGAGATTTGTCAAATTTTGCAGATGCCGACGAACTTCACAACTTGTGAAGCGACATCAACAGCTTACCTTGACAGCTTCACGAGGCATTTCTATACTCCGCCCCATCGACGGGCCTGCCAGCCCGGAAGGGAGGATGCAGCCGTCGCGGAAAGTTCCTGGCGCGTTCACGTCTTCAGAGCGGAAGCATCGGGCCGCTGAGGAGAACCGAATGATCCGAAGGATCGTCTCTACGGTGTCGTGCTTGGCAGTCGCAATCCTACTCGTCGCCTCTCCCGCCTTCGCGCAGACCCCTGCTCCCGCCGGAATGAAGATGTACGCGTTCAGCTCCGGAGGGCTGACGATCGCGAAGAGCGCTCTGCAGTCGGGAGCCTCCACCAACCCGATCACCGTCCCGGTCGGCTTCTTCGTCGTCCGGCACCCGAAGGGCAACTTCCTGTTCGACACCGGGAACAACGACAAGATCATCAGCGACCCCAGCTACTGGGGGCCGTTCATCAAGGGCCTCACTCCCGAGCGCGGTCCGGACGTGGCGATCGATACCCAGCTGAAGAAGATCGGGCTCAGCCCCGACGACATCAAGTACGTGGCGGTCGGCCACATGCATCTCGACCACGGCGGGAACGTCTGCAAGTTCCCCAAGGCGACCCTCCTCGTCCAGAAGGACGAGATGAAGAACGCGGCCTGGCCCGAGCCCGGCACCGCCGGTCCCTACATCCCCGGTGACGTGGCGTGCCTCCGCAACGACCTGGGCGAGGCGCTGCCCAACAAGTTCAAGATGGAGCAGCTGACCGGCGATCTGGACGTGTTCGGCGACGGCAGCGTCGTCGTCAAGAACTGGCCCGGCCATACTCCGGGCAGCCAGATGGCGATCGTCCGCCTGCCCAAGACCGGCACGGTCGTCCTCACCAGCGACAACGTGTACTTCTCCGAGAACGTCACCAAGAACCTGCTGCCCGACATCTCGCTCGCGTACTATCCCGCCGGAATCCTGAACGCGTACGAGTACATCCGGATGCTGCAGGGGCGCGAGAACGCCAGCTTCATGACCGCGCACGATCCGGACGGCCCGGCCGGCAAGGCCCGTTCGACCAAGGCGCCCCAGATGTTCGAGTAGGCGGACTCCGGGTCGGAGATCCTGAACTAGCCCGCGCCGCCGGACGGTCGAGCCGTCCGGCGGCGTCGTTCTTCCCGATGCCCCCGATCATCGTCGCCGACCATCTCACCAAGTGGTACGGGCCCCGCCTCGCCGTCGACCGGATCTCGCTCGAGGTCGAGACCGGCGAGGTCATGGGACTGCTCGGCCCGAACGGCTCCGGCAAGACCACGATTCTGCGCATCCTCACCGGCTACCTCCGTCCGTCCGCGGGCACCGCCCGCATCGCCGGCCTCGACGTGGTGGACGAGTCGTTTCAGGCTCGGGCCCGGGTCGGCTACGTGCCCGAGGACAGCCCGCTCTACGGCTGGATGCGGGTCCGGGAATTCCTCGGCTTCATGGCGCGGCTCAAGGGGCTGGCCGGCGACCGCGTCGGGTCGGCGGTGGAGGGCGCCATCGAGCGGCTGGCCCTCGGCGACGTCGGCCGCCTGCTCATCGGCAAGCTCTCCCGCGGCTACCGGCAGCGGGTCGCGATCGCCCAGGCCCTGCTCGGCAACCCGGAGCTGCTGGTCCTCGACGAGCCGACGAACGGTCTCGATCCCCGCCAGATCATCGAGATGCGCGGGCACATCCGCGCGCTCGCCGGCGAGCGGACGGTGCTGGTCACCTCCCACATCCTCGGCGAGATCGAGCGCGTGGCGGACCGCGTGGCGATCCTCCTCAACGGCCGCCTCCTCGGCGTGCACTCGCTCCGGACCGGCGGGCTCGGCCAGCGCATTCGGCTGCGCGTGCGCGGCCGGCCGGACGCGGTGCGGGCCGCCCTCGCCGCCGTCCCCGGAGTCCGTGGCGTGCGCGTCGAGACGACCGACGCCGCATCGGATCCGGCCGCGTATCTCGTGGACGCGGAGGCCGGCGCCACCGTTTCGGAGGCGCTGGCCGCCTCGCTCGTCGCGGGCGGCTTCGGGCTCGTCGAGATGGGCCCGGCCCCGGTGGATCTGGAGGCGCTCTTCCTGGGCCTCACCGGCGACCGAGCGGGAGACGGCCCGTGAGGCACTTCGGCACGCTGCTGCTCAAGGAGGAGCAGGCGATCTTCGCCTCTCCCATCGCCTACGCGACCCTCGCGGTCTACCTGCTGCTGATGGGGTACACCTTCACCGCGATCCTGTTCCTCAACCGCACCGGCGAGCTGGTGCGCGTGTTCTTCCAGGCCGCGGTGCTCTTCCTCCTCATCGTGCCGGTGGTCACGATGCGGCTCTTCGCGGAGGAGCGGCGAGCCGGCACGCTCGAGCTGCTGCTGACGTCGCCGGTCCGCGAGGCCGAGATCGTGCTGGCCAAGTTCGTCGCGGGATTGACCCTGCCCGCCCTCATGCTGGCGCTCACCGCGAGCTACGCGGTCGTGCTGGGCATCTACGGCAATCCCGACTGGGGCCCGATCTACAGCGGCTTCCTGGGCCTCCTGCTCCTGGCCGCCGCGCTGACCGCCATCGGCCTGCTCGCCTCGGGGCTCACCTCGAACCAGATCGTGGCCGCGGTGATCTCGCTCGGCGCCGGCATCCTGCTGTGGATGATCGACACCCTCGGCTATCTCCTGCCCGATCCCTACGACCAGCTGGTCTCCCACCTCTCGCTGGTCGCCCACTTCACCCCGTTCGCGACCGGCGCGATGTTCCTCTCCGACGTCGGATTCTTCCTGACCGTGGTGCTCGCCGGGCTCTTCCTCAGCGTGCGGGCGCTGGCCCGGCGATAGCACCACGATGGACCGCGTCGATCCCCTCACTCTCCTGTGGTTCGCGGGCTGGCTCGTCGCCCTCTTCGCCCTCTTCGCGCTCGGGCTGCGGCTGCCGCTGCAGCCACGGCTCCGGCGCCCCGCGGCCCTCGCCTACGCGATCGGCGTCGTGGTCGCGACGCTCGGCACCGGCGTGCTCGCCAACGTCGCGCTGGTCCGGCACGACGAGCACTTCGATCTCACCCGCGAGGGCGTCTTCACGCCGTCGAAGCAGGCGGAGGACGTGGTGGATCGGCTCGGCCAGGACGTGTCGCTCACCTACTTCTACCAGTCGCAGCACCAGGAGGGGCTCCGCGCCAAGGAGATGGTCGAGGTCCTCGGGCGCCGCAACCCCCGGCTGCACGTCCGCACCGTCGATCCCGACAAGCAGCCGACGGTCGCCGACACCTACGGGATCCGGATCTACAACGCGGCCGTCCTCGAGACCGCGGGCCGCCGGATCCAGGTGATGAGCACGGACGAGAATCAGATCGCCCTCGGCATCCTCCGGGTCACCCGCGACCGGGTCACCACCGTGTGCTTCATCGAGGGCCACAACGAGTACCCGATGGAGAACTTCGAGTTCCACACCCACTTCGAGGGCGCGGCGGGACACGGACACGGAGAGGGCGCCTCCGCGGTGGTGCAGATGCGCTTCCACGGCGCGGGCCGGCTGCGGCGCGCCCTGGAGTCCTTCGGCTACGAGACGCGCAAGATCATCCCGGCGACGCTGAGCGCGATTCCCTCCGACTGCGCGGCGGTGCTGGACGTCAATCCGCGCACCACCTACCTGCCCGGCGAGAGCGACCAGTTGACCGCCTATCTCGCGCAGGGCGGCTCGGCGGTGCTCATGTACGACCTGGGCTTCGTGCTGGAGCCCCGGCTCGCGGGAGCCCTGGAGCAGATCGGAATCGTGATGAGCCAGAACGTGGTGATCGACCCGCTCGACCACTACTCCACCGACCCCGAGGTGGTCGCGGTCCCGGTGTACGAGCGCCATCCGATCACCCGGAGCATCGCGCTGACCTTCTTTCCGGGCGTGCGCTCCATCACCGTGCTGCCGCCCCCGGCCGGAGTCACCAGCGCGCCGCTCTTCCTGAGCAGTCCGCAGAGCTACGCGCGCGAGGTCCGCGAGGTCGAGGAGCGTCGGCCCGGACGCGCAGGCCCCGCGCCGGCCGCGGGCAATCCCTCCGCGCCGGGCCGTCGTCCGCTCGCGGTCGCGGTCGAGGGCGCGTGGCCGGGCACGCCGGCGGCGCCGCGGCCGTTCCGCCTCGTGGTGGTGGGAGACGGCGACTTCGCCAGCAACTCCTTCTTGCCCTACATGGCCAACAGCGATCTCGCACTCGCCATGGTGCGCTGGGCGGTTCACGAGGACCAGGCCCCCGTGGTCGCCATCCGCATGCCGGTGCCGCCGCTGGTGCTCCTCACCAAGTCGCAGATGCAGCGCATCTTCCTGTTCATCGAAGTGCTCCTGCCCCTGTCGGTGATCGTGATGGGCACGGCGGTGTGGTGGAGACGGCGATAGGCCGCCCGCGCCACTGGGCCCCCCTGGCGCTCGCGCTCCTCGCGGTGGGGCTGCTCGCCGCGATGGCGCTCTCCGGCCACCTGCGTGAGAACCAGCAGCTCGTCCGGTTCAAGCCGGACGGCGTGATGCGCGAGATCCCCGCCGATATCGATCGGGTCGACCTGCGGTCGGGTGACCGGCGCTTCACGTTCGTGCGCGCCGCGAACGGTTGGCGGACCGCGCCGGAGGGCCGCGCCCTGCCCGGCGCCCTCGTCGCCTCGCTCGAGGAGTGCATCAAATTCATGCACGTCTCCGCCCCGGTGCGGGTGATGGCGCGCGACGAATGGGGAGCGCTCGGGCTGCGCGAGTTCGGCCTCGATCCCCCCGGCCTCACCGCGGTCCTGTATCGCGGGAGCGTGGCGGTGCTCGGCGCCGAGTTCGGCGGCCCGAATCCGCAGAAGGTCCTCCAGTACATGAAGCTGCAGGGCGGCGAGCGGGTCTATCTCATGTCCCGCTTCGTCGGCGAGGAGTGGGAGCACGCGCTGCGCGAGGCGAGCCGGGGATGAGCCGCGCGCCGATCCAGGTCGCCCTCGCCCTCGGCTTCGCCCTCGCGGGGGCCCTCGCCGCGGCGGCCCACACCGGCGGCACCACCGGCTATGCCTCGATCACGGTGGACCGCGGCACCGTACGCTACCGCCTCACCCTGCCGAGCGCGGCGCTGACCTCGGACCTGGCCGACGCCCTCCGCCTCGCCCAGGGCGGGAGCCCCCGGAGCCGCGAGCAGCTGCTCGACCTCATCCGCGCCCGCATCGTGCTCCAGGCGGGCGGCACCCGATGCGAGCCGGGCCCCGGCCTCTTGCAGCCGGCCCCCGTCGACGCGCCGACCGTGACGATGTCGGTGGACTTCGCGTGCGGCACCGCGATGAAGGAGCTCGACGTCCGGGACGACATCTTCGACGCGCTCGGCCCCGATCACCACACGCTGGCCAAGATCGAGACCCCGAGCGGCACCCAGCAGTTCGCGTTCGCCCCGGATAGCCGACAGGCGACGTTCGCGGTGGACGACCCCGGCAGCGGTGCGCACGCCACCGGCAGCTTCTTCATGCTCGGCATCGAGCACATCCTCACCGGCTATGATCACCTGCTGTTCCTGCTCGCCCTGCTCTTGCCGGGCGGCGGGCTCCTCTCCCTCGTCAAGATCATCACCGCGTTCACCATCGCTCACAGCATCACCCTCACCCTGGCGGTGCTGCAGGTGGTCACCCTGCCCGATCGCCTGATCGAGGCGGTGATCGCCCTGTCCATCGCGTTCGTGGCCGCCGAGAACATCTTCTTCAAGCCGAGGATCTCGCGCCGCTGGCTCGTCAGCTTCGGATTCGGCCTCGTGCACGGCTTCGGCTTCTCCTCGGCCCTGCGCGAGCTCGGCCTGCCTCGCCAGGGCCTGCTCCTCTCGCTCTTCGGCTTCAACGCGGGCGTCGAGGCGGGACAGGCCCTGGTGATCGTGATCTGCCTGCCGCTGCTGCTCGTGCTCCGCCGGACCCGCTGGGCCAGCCCGGCGGTCGCGGCCTGCTCGCTCGCGGTCCTGGCGGTGGGCCTCGTGCTCTTCGTCGAGCGCGCCTTCCTCTGACCGGCGCGGTCGGCCCGGCGTTTGTCAATTCCGGGCCCCCTGTGCCACGCTTACCGCGGTGAGTATCGCGCTCCGCTTCCTGCCGCCGCTGGTGTGGTCGGCGCTGATCGGATGGTGTTCCGGCGCGGGCTTCAGCGCGGCGGCCACCGCTCCCTTCCTCGAGCCGTGGCTGCGCGCGATGCTGCCGTGGGCCAGCCCGGAGCAGATCGCCGCGCTGCACTGGCTGCTGCGCAAGGCCGGCCACGTCATCGAGTACGCGGTGCTCGCACTCCTCTGGTCGCGCGCCCTCGCCGCCGAACCGCGCACCGCGCCCTGGCGGCGGCCCCTGCTGCTCGCCGCGCTCACCGCCGTCCTGGACGAGGCGCACCAGGCCACCACCCACGTCCGCGAGGGTAGCGTGGCCGACGTGCTGCTCGACACTGCGGCGGCCACCACGGCCCTCGGCGTCGCGGTGGCCGGCGCCCGCCGCACCGCCCTGACCCTCGCGCAGGCGCTGCTCTGGATCGCCGCCGCCGGCGGCTCGATCCTCCTCGCGATCGACGTGGCCGCGGCGGCGCCGTCGGGCTGGCTCTGGCTCAGCGTGCCCGCGGCCTGGCTGTCGCTCTGGTACTGGCGTCGGGGCCGCGCGTGAGCGACCTGCCGGGGTGGCGGCAGGGCGATCTGCCCCACGCACCCGCCTACAACCCCAGCAATCTGGTCCGCGTCATCGGACCGGGCGCGATCCTGCTCGGCCTCTCACTGGGTGCGGGCGACTGGCTCCTGGGTCCCGCGGTGGCCGCCACCTACGGGCCGACGCTACTCTGGATCTGCACCCTCTCGATTCTCTTCCAGGCGATTCTCAACACCGAGATGGCGCGCTACACGCTCGCCACCGGCGAGCCCATCTTCACCGGCTTCATGCGCCAGCGCCCGGGTCCCGGATGGTGGGCCGGCTTCTACACGCTGCTGCACCTGGCCCAGGTCGGCTGGCCCGGCTGGGCGCTCGCGGGCGGCGCCGCGCTGGCCGCGCTCCTCCTGGGCCGCGTCCCGCGCGCCGAGGACGGGTCCATCGTGGTCACGCTCGGGGCCGTGCTCTTCCTCGGCGCGGTGGCGATGGCCGTGCTCGGCCGCCGGGTCCAGCGCGCGCTGGAGATCGCCGAGTGGATCATGCTGGCGTGGATGCTCGTGCTGCTCGTCGTGCTGGGGGCCGTCTACGTGCCGGGCGCGCTCTGGTCGATGCTCGCGTGGAGCTTCCTGGGCCGGCCGGTATGGGAGCCCGCGTGGCTGCCCGTCCCGGCCGCGGACCGCGCGCTCGACTGGGCGCTGGTCACCGGCTTCGCGGCGTACTCCGGCGCCGGCGGCACCGTGAACGCCATGCTCACCTACTGGCTCCGCGACAAGGGCTTCGGCATGGCGGGCACGGTCGGAGCCCAGCCGACCCGGGCGGGCGGCCAGACCGTCCTCCTCCAGCGCGAAGGCGTCATCTTCCCCCCGAACGAGGCCAATCTGGCCAAGTGGCGCGAGTGGTGGCGCTACCTGCGGGCCGATCTCTCCTACCTGTGGACGGCCGCCTGCCTCATCGGGATGGGCCTGCCGGTGCTGCTCGCCCTCGACGCCGTGCCGCGCGGCACCGATATGAGCGGCGTCGGCGGCGCCGCGGTCTTCGCGCGCGAGCTGTCCCGGCGCTACGGCGCGATGCTGTGGGTGCCCGCACTGCTCACCGCGCTGTGGATCTTCGTCTCGACCCAGATCGGCATCGTGGAGAGCTTCGCTCGTCACGTGACCGAGATGTTGTGGACGGGCGGGGTGCGACCGGCCGGCGCCGGGATCGGCTGGGTCTACTATCCGGTGCTCGGCCTGCTCGTGGCGATGGGCGGCGCGGCGATGACGGTGGCGCCCCCGCTGACCGTGATCCTGATCGGCGCCAACGTGGCCGCGCTCAACTTCGCGGTGCTGTCCGTGCACACCGTGAGCCTCAACCGCGCGCTCCTGCCCGACGCGCTGCGGCCGCCCCGATGGCGGGAAGCGGTCGTGCTGCTCGGCGGTCTGGGGTTCGCGGCGCTCGTGGCGCGGGTGACCGTGGGGCTGCTGCTCTCGCTCTAGCCGCGTCTCACGACGTCAGGTCGATCGGGCGCGCCGTCAATCGATCTCGCGCCGGATGGTCCGGCCCCCGGCCAGCACGAGCCGAAGCTCGCCGAGCGCCTGGATGCGCTCGGCCGGATCGCCCGCCACCACGACGAGGTCGGCCGCGTAGCCCGCCGCGACGCGGCCGGTCACTCCGCCCAGGCCCAGACAGTCCGCCGCGGTGGTGGTGGCGGCGCGGATCGCCTCGAGCGGAGTCATCCCGTACTTCACCATCAGCTCCAGCTCGGGGAGGAGGGAGCCGTGGAAATTGAGCGGCGTGCCCGAGTCCGCGCCCGCCGCGATGCGCACGCCCGCGCGATGGGCGAGCTGGAAGCTCGCCACGTGCGGCGGCACCACCACCTCCGACTTGCGGACCATGTACTCGGGGATCCCGGCCGCGAGGCCGCCCGACGCGATGGCCGCGGGGGCGTTGAGGGTCGGCACCAGGAACGTCCCGTCCCGCCGCATGTGCGCCACGATCTCGTCGGTCAGGTAGATGCCGTGCTCGATCGAGGTGATCCCGGCGGTGATGGCGTCGCTGATACCCGAGGCGGCCATGGCGTGCGCGGCGGTGCGCCGCCCCGCCTTTCGCGCCTCCTCTATGGCCGCGCGCATCTCCTCGAGCGTGAGCTGGGGCGAGCCGGGCTCCACCCCGGGCGTCATCACCCCTCCGGTCGCGATGATCTTGATGACGTCGGCGCCCGCCTTCAGCTGCTCGCGGACCGCCTTGCGCGCGTCGTCGGCCCCGTCGGCCTCGCGGGCCAGCCAGTGCCCGTGCCCGCCCGTCATGCACACCGGTCGGCCCGCGGCCACGATGCGCGGTCCCGCGCTCAGGCCCTCCTGGATGGCCCGCCGCGCCGCGATCTCCACGTAGTCGCGTCCGCCCAGGTCCCGCACCGTGGTCACGCCGGCCTCCACGGTCTGGCGCGCCCGCAGCAGGGCCTTGATCGCGGTCAGCCCCACCGGCTCCTCGCGCAGCGGACGGACCGGGTCGGCCTCCGCGCCGAAGCAGAGATGCACGTGGCAGTTGATGAGGCCGGGCAGCAGGGTGTGCCCGGCGAGATCGATCCCGGCGCCGCGGGGGGCCCGCGCGTCGTCCACCACCGCGGTGATCAGGCCGCCCTCGACCACCACCGACCGCCCGCGCACCGGGTCGGTCCCGGTGCCGTCGATGATGCGCGCCCCGCTGAGGACCAGGGCCTCGCCGTTCGCCATGGTCTACACCTTCAGTCGGGGATCGAGGGTGTCGCGGAGGCCGTCCCCGAGCAGATTGATGCCCAGCACGGTGACCAGGATCGCCAGCCCCGGGAACGTGGCCAGCCACCACGCGGTGGAGAGGTACACGCGGCCGTCCGCGAGCATGCCGCCCCAGGTGGGGGTGGGCGGCTGCACGCCCAGGCCGAGGAACGACAGCGCGGACTCGATCACGATCACCCGCGCCATGTCGAGGGTGGCCACCACCAGCCACGGCGTGAAGGTGTTGGGCAGGACGTGGCTCCACAGCACCCGTCCGTTCCGGCTGCCCAGCGCGATCGCGGCGTGCACGTATTCCCGCTCGCGGATGGAGAGCACCTCCCCGCGCACCACCCGCGCGTACACCACCCACGACGACACCCCGATGACGATGATGATGTTGCGCAGGCTCGGACCGAGCACCCCGATCACCGCGATCGCGAGCAGGATGAACGGGAACGCGAGCTGGATGTCGGCCAGCCGCATCAGGAAGTCGTCCACGCGCCCGCCGAAATACCCGGCCACCAGCCCGATGACCATGCCGAGCACGCCCGAGATCAGCACCGCGGCGAGGCCCACCACCAGGGCGATCCGCGAGCCGTACACGATGCGGGCGAGGATGTCGCGGCCCAGGTGATCGGTGCCGAGCGGGTGCACGCGCCCCTGCGCGTCCTGCCACCCGGGGGACCGCAGCCGCTGGCCGATGTCCTGCTCGAGCGGATCGAACGGCGACACCAGCGGCGCGAGCACCGCGGCCAGCAACACGCCGAGGCATACCACCATCCCGAACAGCGCGGTGCGGCGCCGCACCAGCCGCCGCAGCAAGGTCACCCACTCACGCTGCGAGCGCGAGCGCGCCGACGGCAGGGGGGCGACCTCGGTGGCGGCGACGGAGGGCGGCGGGGCGGCCATCAGCGGATGCGGATCCGCGGGTCGAGGTACGTGTAGACCACGTCGACCAGGAAGTTCACGATCACGAAGGTGCTGGCGAGGAGGAACACCGCGGACTGCACGACCGGGTAGTCGCGGTTGAAGATGGCCTGCACCGAGAGACGGCCCACGCCCGGCCACGCGAAGATGGTCTCGGTGATCACCGAGCCACCCAGCAGCGTGCCCAGCTCGATGCCCACGATGGTGACGATCGGAATCGAGGCGTTCTTGAGCGCGTGCTTCCAGACCACCGGCGGCTCGCCGACGCCCTTGGCCCGCGCGGTGCGGATGTAGTCCTGCCCGAGCACCTCGAGCATGCCGGAGCGGGTCAGCCGCGTGATCCGCGCGGTGGTGAAGAGACCGAGGGTGATGGCGGGCAGGATCAGGTGCTCGAGGCCCCCGCGACCCGAGGAGGGCAGCCAGTTCAGCTGCACCGAGAAGACCAGGATGAGCATGATGCCGAGCCAGAAGGTCGGCATGGCCTGCCCGAGCAGGGCCACCACCGTCGAGACGTAGTCGACCGCGGTGTTGCGGCGTACCGCCGACACGATGCCGGCGGGAATCGCCAGGCAGAGCGCGATCAGCAGGCCGGCCCCGGCCAGCTGGAAGGTGGCGGGCAGACGCTCGACCACCAGCCCCATGGCGGGCTCGCCGTGCCGCAGCGATTCACCGAAGTCGCCGCGCACCGCCCCCTTGAGGAAGCGCACGTACTGGACGGCCACCGGATCATCGAAGCCCATCGCGGTCCGGAACTTCGCGATGTCGTCCGCGGTGGCATCGGGGGGAAGCAGCAGGGCGGCGGGGTCGCCGGTGAGGTGCAGGATGAGGAACACCACCACCGAGACGCCGAACAGCACGAGCAGCGATTGCCAGAGGCGGCGCAGCAGGTACGACTTCACGGAGTGACGCGCTCCAGCCGGGCCACCGCCTCGATGTGCGGGGTGTGCGGGAACATGTCCACCGGCTGGACCCACTCGAGGCGGTAGCCGCCCCGGACCAGCTCGCCGAGGTCGCGGGCCAGCGTGGTCGGGTTGCACGAGACGTAGACGACGCGGCGAGCCCCGAGGGTGATCAGGGCGTGCAGCGCCTTGGGATGGAAGCCGGCGCGGGGGGGATCGGCCACCACCACTTCGGCGGTCACGCCCTTGCCGATCAGCGACGGCAGCACGAAGCGGACCTCGCCGCACAGGAACGTGCAGTTGGTGATGCCGTTGGCCGCCGCGTTGAGGCCCGCGTCGTCCACCGCGGCCTGCACCAGCTCGATCCCGTAGACCCAGCGCGCGCGGCGGGCCAGCAGCAGGCTGATCGCGCCGGTGCCCGAGTAGAGATCGAAGACGGTCTCGCTCCCGGTGAGGCCGGTCGACTCGATCACGAGGTCGAAGAGGCGCTCGGCCTGCCGGGTGTTGGTCTGGAAGAACGAGTTGGCCGAGACCTGGAAGGTCAGCCCGCCCATGCCCTCGCGGATGTGATCGCGACCGCCGAGCAGGTGCTCCTCCACCCCGACCGCCACGCTCGCCTTCTTGGGATTGACGTTCATCACCACGCTGGTGGTGCCGGGCGCCCGCGCGGCGAGGCGCTCGGCCAGCGGCGCCAGCTCCGACACTGCGGGCGCCGAGGTGACCACGTTGGTCATCAGCTCGCCGGTCTGCTTGCCCTCGCGCAGCATCAGGAAGCGGAGCAGCCCCTCGCCGGTCTCCTGCTCGTACACGGTGAGCCCCCGCTCGGCGAAGAAGGCGCGGGCCTCGGTGAGCAGCGCGTTCATCCGGTCCGACTGCAGCAGGCACCGGTCGATGTCGAGCACCGAATCGTAGCGGTCCGCCTCGTGGAGACCCACCACCAGCGGCTCGGTGCGCCCACGCGCGACCGTGAACTCCATCTTGTTGCGATAGCCGAGCGTCTCATCCGCGCCGATGATGGGCCGCAGCGGCACGTCGCGGAGCCCGCCCAGCCGCTGGAGCGCGTCGGCGACCTGCTTGGCCTTGAAGGTGAGCTGCGCGTCGTAGGCCACGTGCTGGAGACGACAGCCGCCGCAGCGCCCGAAGTACGGGCAGGGCGCGGCCACGCGCTGCCGGGACGCCTCCTCGATCGATTCGATGACACCGCGGCCGAATCGCGAGCGGACCTGCACCAGACGAACCCGCAGGCGATCGCCGGGAAGACCGCCCGGCACGAAGACCACGTACCCGTCGGCCCGCCCGACCCCTTCCCCCCCGAAGGCGAGGTCGTCGATCGTGAGGGACAGAATCTCCCCTCGCTTGGGCCGGGCCATGGTAGCGACACTATAAATGTCCGTCCCAATGGAGTCAATTTGCCCTCGGTCGATCGTCGGATCCGCATGGCCGCAATGGATCGATGGCCGCGGGCAGGATGGTAGCGAGCGGATACTTGATCAGTTACCATGGTGAACACGATGCGGAGCGCTTCCGGCTCGGCCCGCTTTTCCCGTCCCGTTCGCATCGGCGACGTCCTGACCGCCGCCGTCCCCGCGCTCGAAGAGCGTCTCCTCGCCGAGCGGATGAGGCGGGGCTGGCGCGCGGCGGTGGGCGCCGAGATCGCTCGCCGCACCCGACCCGCGGAGCTGAAAGCGGGCACGCTGACGATCACGGTCGACAATTCACCCTGGCTCCAGGAGCTCTCCATGCGATCGGCGGAAGTCCTCGACACGGTCCGCGCCCGCTTCGGCCCGACCGTCACCGCGCTGCGGCTGACCCTCGGCGGACCCGCACCGGCCGCCGAGCGCCCGACCGCGCCCCGACCCGGCCCGTCGGCGGCCGCGCCGAGCCTCGACGCCGACGAGGCCGCGGTCGTCGAGCGCGCGGTCGAGCCGGTGCACGACCGCGATCTCGCCACCACGGTTCGCCGCATCGTGGCCAAGGACCTGCTCGCGCGGCGTGGCCGGGGGCTCGCCGTACTCGCGATGGGCGGCGCGACCCTGGCCGCCTCGCTCGCCGGCTGCGCCACCGCCGGCACCACGCAGTCGGATCCCGGGTCGACCCCGGTCGTCGCCACCTCGACGCCGCGTCGGCCGATATCGGTCCAGGGCGAGGCCTATGATCACTTCGCGATCGCCCAGATGGAGGCTCGGGCCGGCCGCCTGCCTCAGGCGATCGCCCAGCTGCGGGAGGCGATCAAGTCCGATCCCAATACCGCCCTGCTCTGGATCCAGCTCTCGCAGTGGCTCACCCGCACCAACGACAGCCCCGCGGCGTTCGCGGCGGCCCAGAAGGCCATCGCGCTCGAGCCGAACAACGCGGCCGCGCACATGACCCTGGCCGACCTCTACAAGCGCGCGAAGAAGATGCCCGAGGCGGAAGCCGAGCTGGAGCAGGCGGTCGCGCTCGATCCGCAGACGCCGGACGGCTATCTCGCCCTCGCCCAGCTCCACTTCGAGCAGAAGAGCTACGACAAGGCCCGCGCGGTGCTCAAGCGCCTGGTGGCCGCGCGTCCGAATCTCTCTCAGGGCTACTACCTGCTCGGCCGGATCGGCATCGAGAACGAGCAGTGGGACGAGGCGATCGTCAACCTCAAGCGGGCCATCGAGCTCGATCCGGATCACGACGGGGCGTGGTCGGCACTCGGCTTCGTCTACGAGTCGCAGAACAAGCTCGAGGACGCGGTCTCGGTCTACAAGGAGGCGCTGAAGGCCAACCCGGACAACGCGGCCTTCGTGGAGCGCCTCGGCGACCTGCTCGTCAAGCTCGGCCGCTACGGCGAGGCCCAGAGCGAGATCGAGAGCCTGACCGAGTCGCTGCCGCGAGACCCGCGGGTGTGGCTCAAGCTGGGCGCGATCCACTACGAGCAGAAGCAGTACGACCGGGCAGTCTCCGCCTTCCGGCAGGCCGTCGCGCTCGAGCCCGGCAACATGCGCACGCGCTACTATCTGGCCACCGCGCTGATGGACGCGGGCAAGGAGGACGAGGCGCGGAGCGAGCTGGAGAAGATCCTCAAGGCCGACCCGCGCTCGGTGGACGCGCGCGTACAGCTGGGCTTCCTCTACGGGCGCGCCAAGCGCTACGACGAGGCGGTGGCCACCCTGCAGGAGGCGGTGAACCTCGAGCCCAAGCGCGCCGACCTGTTCCTGTATCTCGGCACCGCGCTGCAGCGGGCCAGCCAGTACGACCGCGCCGCCGCCACGCTGAAGGAAGGGCTGTCGGTCGACAACAAGAACAAGGATCTGCACTTCCAGCTGGGCGTGGTGCAGGAGAAGCAGCAGCACTTCGACGACGCGATCCGCTCGTTCCGGCAGGTCATCGCGATCGATCCCAAGCACGCCGAGTCGTACAACTACATCGGCTACATGTACGCCGAGAAGGGCACGAACCTCCCCGAAGCCATCCAGATGATCCAGCAGGCGCTGGCGCTGGAGCCCCAGAACGGCTACTTCATCGACAGCCTCGGCTGGGCCTACTACCAGCAGGGCCGGTATCCGGAGGCCCTGCGCGAGCTCAAGCGCGCGGTGAGCCTGGCCAAGGAAGATCCCGTGCTCTACGAGCACCTGGGCGACGCCTATCTCAAGAACAACCTCACCAACGAGGCGCTCGAGGCGTGGGAGAAGTCGCTCAAGGTGGACCCGGACGGTCCCACCGCCAGCCAGGTGCGGGACAAGATCAGGCAGACGCGGGAAGGCATGAGCCGGGTCAAGGGTGCCCCGCCCAAGGCCGAGCAGAAGTAGTCTTCCCGCCTTCGTCCTGGTTGCCGCCATCCTCGGCGGCTGCGCCACGACCGCGCCGCCGCCGGTGCAGCCCATCGCCGGGGAAGCCCGCGCCGCCCTCGCCCGCATCGAGGAGCATCGCCGCTCGCTGCGCGACCTGCGCGCGCTGACCGATCTGACGATCCGCCGCAGTGGACGGGCGCAGCGCCTGACCGGCGTGCTGCTGCTGATCGGCGAGCCCGCCGCCCTTCGCTTCGAGGCCCTCTCCCCCTTCGGCACCCCGGTGCTGATCGTGGCCGGGGATGCCAAGAGCGTCACGCTGTGGGAAGTCCTCGACAACCGCGCCTACATCGCGCCCGCCTCGCCCGACGCCAATCGGCGGTGGCTGGGCCTCGCCATGAGCGTGGAGGACCTGGTCGCCCTCCTGGGAGGGCGCGTCCGTCCGATGGCCGAGCCGACCTCGGTCGAGCTGCTCGCCGCCGACGACGTCGGCCCGTCGATCCGGCTGGTGGGAGCTTCCGGCGAGCAGCGCATCTGGTTCGACCCCGATACCGGGCAGGCCCGTCAGGTCGAGTGGACGGGCAAGAATCCAGCACGCGTGGTGTTCACGCCCTCGCCCCCGGACGGCCCGCCCGCCGGATTGAAGCTCGACACCCCGGACGGCAAGCTCGAGGTCACCACGCGGTATCGCGACCCTCGGATGAACATCTCGCTGGATCCCTCCCTGCTGACCCTGACTGTGCCGGAACACGTTAGAATTCAAGACTTCCGTTGACACTCTGTCGCGCTGCGTGCTAGCGTGTGCGGGCCTTGTCGAAGCGGTCACGGGGTAGCCGGGAGCTGGTGCTCCGCGCCTCGGCCAAAGTCAACTTGGCCCTCGAGGTGCTGGGAAAGCGGGCGGACGGCTATCACGAGATCGCAACGGTGCTGCAGGCGGTGGACCTCTTCGATCGGATCGCGGTGGAGACGGCCGACAGCCTGTCCCTTCACACGGACGACCCCGACCTGCCGACCGACGAAGGCAACCTCGTGATGCGTGCGGCCCGCCTGCTCCAGAAGGCCGCCGGCATCGAGACCGGTGCCCGGATCCGGCTGCAGAAGCGGATCCCGGTGGCGGCCGGGCTCGGCGGCGGATCGAGCGACGCGGCGGCCACACTCTGGGGGCTCAGCCGGCTCTGGAAGCTGCGCTGGCCGACGGCGCGCCTGCAGGAGCTGGCGGTCGAGCTCGGCATGGACGTGCCCTTCTTCCTGGGCGCCGGGCGAGCAGTGGCGCGAGGACGGGGCGAGCAGCTGGCCCCGCTGCCGGGCGGAGGCGGCTACGCGCTGGTGCTGGTGAATCCGCGGGTACCGCTGTCGACCCGCGAAGTCTACGGGCGGGTGCCGACGGGCTGGCGTGCGGAGCCGGTGGGCACCGACCGGGTGATCGAGGCGCTCCGCACCCGGAACGTCAACCGAGTGGCGGCGGCGCTGACGAACAACCTGGAGGGCCTGGTCGAGCCGGTGCTGCCGGTCATCGGCCGCATGAAGGCGGCGCTCTTGGCAGCGGGCGCGCTCGGAGCGATCATGTCGGGAAGCGGGCCGACGGTGTTCGGGATGGCGCGGTCTCTGGACCATGCGCGTCAGATCCGGAGCCGGGTGAGCCGAGCGGGCTGGGCCTGCTGGGCGGTGCGAACGAACTCGGGACCGGCGATCCGGGCGACGTGATTCCACTGGGGCGTCGTTCAGTGGCAGGACTCGGGGCTTTGGACCCCGCAATGGAGGTTCGATTCCTCCCGCCCCAGCCACTTCGCGGGGGTCGCGACGACGCAGCCCCGCAGTGGCTTGGCGAGGTGCAGTGGCTCGGCGAGGGGCAGCCGAAGGCGAGCCGGCAGTGGCTTGGCGAGGGGCAGCCGAAGGCGAGCCGGCAGTGGCTTGGCGAGGTGCAGCCGAAGGCGAGCCGAGCGGATATATAGAGGGGTCACGAGGGTCCGCGCACGCGGGCCGCACGACCGCCACGGAGACATCATGGCTTACGAGCTGAAGCTGTTCTCGGGCAACGCGAACCGGCCGCTGGCGGAGGAGATCGCCAAGACGCTCCAGCTCCCGCTGGGTGACGCGGACGTCTCGCGGTTCTCCGACGGCGAGGTCTACGTGCAGATCAACGAGAACGTCCGCGGCGAGGACGTCTTCGTGGTCCAGCCCACCTGCCCGCCGGTGAACGATCATCTGATGGAGCTGCTCGTGATGATCGACGCGTTCAAGCGCGCCTCGGCCCGGCGCATCACCGCGGTGCTGCCCTACTACGGCTACGGCCGGCAGGACCGCAAGGTGCAGCCGCGGGTGCCGATCACCGCCAAGCTGGTGGCCGATCTCATCACCGCGGCGGGCGCCCACCGCGTGCTCGCGATCGACCTGCACGCCGGACAGATCCAGGGCTTCTTCAACATTCCCGTGGACCATCTCCTCGCCGCGCCGCCGGTCATCCTGGACTACCTGGCCAAGAAGGACCTCAAGGATCCGGTGCTGGTGTCCCCCGACGCGGGCGGCGTGGAGCGGGCGCGAGCCAACGCCAAGCGGTTCAAGGCCGGCCTCGCCATCATCGACAAGCGACGCGACGGCAACAACGTCGCGGTGTTCATGCACCTGATCGGCGACGTCCGAGGCAAGGACGTAGTGATCATCGACGACATGATCGACACCGGCGGCACCCTGATCCAGGCGGTGGATGCGCTGCAGCGCGAGGGCGCGCGGCGCATCCTGGCCTGCGCGGTCCACGGGGTGCTGTCGGGGCCCGCGATCACCCGCATCAAGGAATCGACCCTGGAAGAGGTCGTCATCACGAACACGATCCCGCTCACTCCCGAGCGGCAGCTGCCGAACATGCGGGTGCTGTCGGTGGCCCCCCTGCTGGCGGAGGCGATCCGGCGCATTCACGACGAGGAATCGGTCTCGACGCTCTTCGTGTGAGCGGAGACCCGAGAGCTACTACCAAAGGAGCCGAGAGTCATGGAATTGCGTGAGCTGACCATCAAGAAGCGGGACGGCGTCGGCAAGGGCCCGGCCAAGCGCCTGCGGCGAAACGGCCTGGTGCCGGCGATCCTCTACGGCGGGGCGAGCCCGGTGAGCATCGCGGTGCCGCCGAAGGACATCCTCCGTCTCATCCACGGCCACGAGGGCAGCACCCAGTTGTTCCGGGTGACCTTCGAGGGATCCACCGACGGCACGATGGCCATCATCCGGGACATGCAGTTCGATCCGGTCTCGGAAAACCTCATCCACGTGGACCTGCAGGAAGTCGCGATGGATCGTGCCATCCAGGTCTCGGTGGCGATCCACCACGTGGGTGAGTCGGTGGGTGTGAAGGAGTCGCAGGGCATCCTGGAGATGGTGCTCCGCGAGGTGCGGGTCTCCTGCCTGCCCGGCAACATCCCCGAGTACCTGGAGGCCGACGTCACCGGCCTCAACATCCACGACGTGCTCACCGTCAAGGATCTCAAGGTCCCCGAGGGTGTGCGCGTGCTCAACGATCCGAACCAGGCGGTGGTGACGGTGGCCCCGCCGGCGGCGGAAGAGGTGGCGGCGCCCACCGCGGCGGTGACGACGGAAGCGACGGCGGCCGAGCCCGAGGTGCTCACCGAGCGCAAGCCCAAGGAGGAAGTGGCGGCCGAGGGCGACAAGGGCGGAGGCGAAAAGAAGAAGTAAGTGGCCCAGGCCATCGTCGGACTGGGCAACCCCGGACCGAAGTACCGCAACACTCGACACAACGTGGGCCAGCGCGTGGTGGACGCGCTGGCCCGCCGTATTCATGCGCGCTTCGAGCGCGACGGCGCCCACGCCGTCGCGCAGGGGCGCTGGCAGGGCGAGACGCTGCTGCTGATCAAGCCGGGCAGCTTCATGAACGTCACCGGACCTCCGCTGCTCCGCCTCGCTCGCAAGCTGCACCTGGGCCCCGCCGACCTCATCGTGGTCTTCGACGATCTCGACCTCCCGCTCGGCAAGGTACGCGTGCGCCTGAAGGGCAGCGCGGGCGGCCACAACGGCGTCCGCTCCCTGATCGCCGCCTTCGGCACCGACGAACTGCGTCGGGTGAAGATCGGCATCGGGCGACCCGGCCGTCCCGGCGAGGACCGCGCCCAGGTCTCCGACCACGTGCTGTCGCCCTTCTACCCGGAGGAGCACGAGGCGATCGCCGCCGCCTGTGACGACGCCGCCGATCAGGCGCTCCGGCTGGTGGAGCGGCGGTGACCCCATGACCGCCTCGACCACCGCGCTTCGCCTCTCGGCCGGCAGCGGCGGCCTCGAGTGGGCCGAGGTGCTGGATCTGCTCGCGCGCGAGACCCGCACCGCGATGGGTCACGAGCGCGCGCACGCGACCACCCCGGTGACCGATCTGGCCGCGATCCGCCGCGGGCTCGCGGAGACCGCCCAGGCGCGGGCCGCGCTGGCGCAGCAGGGTGCGCCGCCGCTCGACGGCATTCCCGACGTGCGGCCCACGCTGGAGGCCGCGCGGGTACCGGGATCCGTGGCGGAGGGCGCCGACCTGGCCGCCCTGCTGCCGCTCATCGAGGCGGCGGCCCGCCTGCGCGCGTACGGCCGCGCCATCGCGCCGGTCGCGCCCGATCTGGCCGCCGCGGTCGCGGGCGTGCCGCAGCAGCAGCCGCTGGCCGATCTCCTGGGGCGCTCGCTCGACCCGGACGGCCAGGTGCGCGACGAGGCCTCGCCCGCCCTGCGCCGGCTGCGCCAGCGCATCCGCGATCTGCGGCGCGAGATCGTCAAGCGGCTCGAGAGCTATTTCAACGGTCCCAACGCAGACACCACGTTCCAGGAGCGCTACGTCACGGTCCGCCACGGCCGCTACGTCCTGCCGATCCGCGCCGAGGCCAAGGGCCGGCTCCGCGGCATCGTGCACGACCGTTCGCAGAGCGGCGCCACGCTCTTCGTCGAGCCGGAGGCGATGGTCGAGGCCAACAACGACCTCGTGCAGGTGGCCCGCGAAGAGGAAGCCGAGGTCGTCCGGATCCTGGCCGCCCTGACCGACGCGGTCCGCGAGGCCCTGCCCGACCTCGACGCCCTCGTGGCCGGCATCGGCGGGCTCGATCTGATCTTCGCCCGCGGCGCCCTCGCCGAGCGCATGGAGGCGACCGAGCCCGCGGTCGGCGAAGACCGCGAGATCCGGCTGCTCGGCGCGCGCAATCCACTCCTCCTTGCCCAGTCCTGGAGGGTTGCCGGGCCAGCGGCCGGGCGAGGGGCAGCCGACGGCGAGCCGAGCGGATTAACGGCCGGGCGAGGGGCAGCCGAAGGCGAGCCGAGCGGATTCGCAGTCATCCCGATGGACATCGAGATCGGGGCGGACCGGCCCCTGCTCGTCATCACCGGCCCCAACGCCGGCGGCAAGACGGTGGCGCTCAAGACCCTCGGCCTGCTCGCGCTGATGGCCCAGTCCGGCTGCCACGTGCCCGCGCGCGACGGGGCGCGGCTGCCGGTGTTCTCGCAGCTCTTCGCCATCGTGGGCGACGATCAGAGCGTGGCCGAGAACCTCTCCACGTTCTCCGCCTTTGTCAAGCAGCTGCGCGAGGTGCTCGAGCGCGTGGACGACCGCTCGCTGGTGCTCCTCGACGAATTGGGCGCGGGCACCGATCCCGATGACGGCGCCGCGCTGGCCCAGGCGGTGCTGGAGGCGCTGGCCGGGCGCGGGGCGACGGTCGCGGCGTCCACGCATCTCGAGCCGCTCAAGGGTTTCGCGTCCACGTACCCGAAGGCGCGCAACGCCTCGGTGGAGTTCGATGCGGAGCGGCTCGCCCCCACCTTCCGTCTCGTGTACGACCGGCCCGGCCAGAGCTACGCGCTCGCCATCGGCGCGCGCCTGGGCCTGCCCGCGGCGCTCATCGAGCGGGCTCACGCCCAGCGATCGACCCAGCAGCGCCAGCTCCAGGAATTGCTCGCCCGCCTCGACGATCGGGACCGCCGCGACGCCGAGCGCGGCGCGGCCATCGAGCGGCGCGAGGCGGAGAGCGCCGGGCTGCTTGCCCGGGCGCAGGCCGAGATGGAGGCGGCGCGGACGAGCGCGCGCGAGACGATGGCCCGCGCGCGGGCCGAGGCCCAGCGCCTGGTCGCCGAGGTGCGGCGTCAAGTCAACGACGAGTGGGACCGGCTCAAGCG
This sequence comes from Candidatus Methylomirabilota bacterium, assembly GCA_035315345.1. Lineage (NCBI taxonomy): Bacteria > Methylomirabilota (SeqCode) > Candidatus Methylomirabilota bacterium. The sequence goes on along the minus strand of DATFYA010000074.1, from coordinate 20,408 downwards.
CGCCGACAAGAGCCGGCCCGATCTCGATCGCGCGCGCAAGCGGCTGACGGAGACCGCGAAGCGCGTGGGCGAGCCGGCGCCGGCCGCGGCCGCCGATGCCGCCGCGGCGCCGCCCGCGGCGGGCGATCGGGTCGAGATCACCCATCTCGGGCTCAAGGGCCACGTGGTGAGCCTCGACGGCGAGACCGCCACCGTGCAGGCGGGCGCGATCACGGTCAAGGTGCCGGCCCAGGCGCTGCGCGTGCTGGCGCGGGGCGAGGGAGTCATGTACTCTGCCCCCCGGATGGTGACGGAACAGGGGACCTCGCGAGCCCGGAGCACGGTGGCCGTCCCGGGCAAGAGCGGCGTATCGGTGGAGCTGCACCTCATCGGACGCACCACCGCGGAGGCCCGCGACCTGCTGGAGAAGTATCTCGACGACGCCTTCATGGCCGGCCTCACCTCGGTGCGCATCATCCACGGCAAGGGCACCGGCGCCCTCCGCCGCGCGGTCGAGGACCTGCTGAGCGGTCATCCCCTCGTGGCCGAGCACCGCCCCGGCGCGCCGTCCGAAGGCGGCGCCGGCGCCACCGTGGCGACGTTGTCTCAGGGATGAGACCGCATCCGGTAGCGCGCACTCTCGGGGAGCGTGGGGGCCCTGTCCGGCCCCCCGCATCCGAATAGCCGCATGGCGGGCGGATTCTCCCAGCAGCACCTCGACGAGATCCGCGCCCGGATCGACATCGTCGAGATCGTCGGGCAGTTCGTGAAGCTCAAGCGGACCGGGGAGAACTGGAAGGGCCTCTGCCCCTTCCACACCGAGAAGACGCCCTCGTTCACCGTGAATCCGAAGCGCAACATCTACCACTGCTTCGGCTGCGGAGCCGGCGGCGACGCCTTCAGCTTCCTGATGCGTCAGGACCGCGTGGCCTTCCCGGAGGCGGTGCGCGCGCTGGCCGATCGGGCCGGCGTCGCCCTGCCCGACGCGGGCGGCCGCGCCCCCGAGACCGAGAGCAAGCTCGAGGGCGTGCGCCGCGTGATGGCCCTCGCGGCCGAGTTCTACACCCAGTCGCTCTGGGAGCGCGGCGGCGAGAAGGCGCAGGCCTATCTCGACCAGCGCGGCGTCGATGTCGAAGTGGCGCGGCGCTTCGGGTTGGGTTTCGCGCCAGAGGGCTGGAACGCGCTGCTCTCCGTGATGGCCCGGCAAGGCATCGGCGAGGAGGCGCTCGTGCAGGCCGGACTCGCGCTGCCCCGCCAGAACGGCCCCGGCTTCTACGATCGCTTCCGCGGCCGCCTCCTCTTCCCGATCCGCGACGTGCAGGGCCGCGTGGTGGCCTTCGGCGGCCGCGCCCTGTCGGGCGAGGAGCCGAAGTACCTCAACTCCCCGGAGACCGCACTGTACGTGAAGGGTCAGATGCTCTACGCCCTCGACGTGGCCAAGACCGCGATCCGGGAGCGGAGCCGCGCCATCATCGTCGAGGGCTACCTCGACTGCCTCATGGCGCACCAGCACGGATTCGACGAGACGGTGGCGGCGCTGGGCACCGCGTTCACCGCCGCGCAGCTCGGCCTGCTGCGGCGCTACGCCGACGAGGTGCTCGCCCTCTTCGACGCCGACGCGGCGGGCCAGAAGGCCTCGAGCCGGCTCGAGGAGATGATGAACGACGTGATGGATCTGCAGAACCTCGGCTGGTCGGTCGCGCGCACCGGCGGCTTCGAGAAGGCCGGGCACCTGCCGATCCGCGTGGCCCTGCTGCCCACCGGGCACGATCCCGACAGCCTGCTCCGCGCCGAGGGCGCCGCCGCGCTCACCGCTCGGCTCGAAGCCGCGCGTCCGCTCCTGTCGTTCGTGCTGGAGAAGGCCCTCGGCGAGGAAGACCTGGCGACCGCCCGCGGTCGCAGCAACGCCCACGCCCGCGTCGCCCTGATCCTCTCGAAGGTGGCCAATGCCGAGGAGGCCACCGCGCTGGCCCGCGAGGCTGCTCGGCGGCTCGGCGTGGACTCCACCCAGCTCTGGATCGAGGCGCAGCAGCTGCAAGGTGCGCGCGCGCGAGGGCGGAGACCGGAGCAGGTCGGCGACACGACGCAGGAGGCCGCCTCCGGAGATTCGTGGCCGCCGCCAGTTCCGTTCGAGCGCGATCTGGTGGCCCTGCTCTTGCAAGTTGACGAGGCCAGAGCGGAGCTGCTTCCCCTTCTCGAAGAGGCGGATGTCGTTCACCCGGGGCTACGGCTGGTGCTGAATGCGTTGCGGCGCACTCCCGATGGGGCTCCCGAAGCACTCATGGCCGACATGCCGGGCGACCGCGAGCGCGGGCTGCTCGCCGCCCTCCTGGTCGAGGAGCGGAAGTGGGTCGACACACATAGTCACGTCGCGGAGCTCAAGAGGCGGTACCATATCCGGCATCGCAAACATCGGGTACGCCAGGTGACGCGGGCCATCATTGACGCCCAGGCCGGCGGCGATCCGGCGCTGCCTGCGCTCGAGAACGAGCTGCGGTCGCTGCAGCGTGATCTGCAACGGGAGGCGGAGGCCGTCAGGGAGTTGGCCCTGGCGCGCCCGGGGCTGTCGACCCAGGGATCGGCAGACCCCCAGCGCCAGGCAGGGACACCCTAACCCCCACCAGGAGAACGGCGAAGCATGGCGAACGAGTCGAAGACGGCCGAAGAACCGAAGATCGAGGAGCTGGACAAGCTCATCGCGAAGGGCAAGCAGAAGGGCTTCCTCACCTACGACGAGGTGAACGACGCCCTGCCTTCCGATCTGGTGACCCTCGATCAGCTCGACGACATCATGCTGATGTTCGGCTCGATGGACATCGAGCTCGTGGACTCGACCAAGGCGGCGCGACTGCCGTCGGAGATGGCCTCGCAAGCCGCCGATCCCGAGCCGGACGACGAGGAGCCGGAGCCGCGCCGCATCGACCTGACCCCGGGGCCGGTCGGCCGCACCGAGGATCCGGTCCGGCTCTACCTGCGTGAGATGGGCAAGGTGGCCCTGCTCACCCGCGAGGGCGAGATCACGCTCGCCAAGCGGATCGAGGAGGGCAAGGACGAGGCCACCGCCGCCATCCTCTCCACCAGCCTCGCGGTCGAGAAGATTCGCGCGCTCCGCGAGGAGCTGCGCCGGAACGAAGCCCCGATCAAGGACGTGGTCGACTTCCCCGAGGAGGAGTCGACCGAGGAGAAGGAAGAGGCCCTCCGACGCTCGGTGATCCGCGAGCTGGGCAACGTGGACCGGCTCCTGCGCGAGCGCGAGACGCTCACCCACCAGTGGCGGCGGCTCAAGGCCAAGACGGGCGGCCGCAAGCGGGGCAAGGCCGAGCCGGCCTGGAAGAAGGTCGAAGCGCAGGCCGAAGCCAAGAAGGGCAAGGTCCTCTCGATCCTCCGCGGTCTCAACCTCCAGCAGTCCCTGCTCGATCTGTGGGGCGCCGATCTCAAGAAGCTGGTCGAGAAGATCCACCGGGCCGAGCGCGAGATCGCGCTGTGGTCCGACGGCCGCCGCCCGGCTCCGACCGCGGTGGACGCGTTCCTCTCCTCGCTGGCCGACGACGATCGTGACGACGGCGACCGCGACCTGTACCAGAAGGCGGCCGCGAAGTATCCGCAGATCAAGGACCGGCTGGTGTGGGTGGCCCAGCAGAAGATCAAGCGCTCCGAGGAGCTGGCCGACGCGCGGGCCGAGGAGCTGAAGAACATCGTCAAGGTCATCAAGCAGGGCGAGGCCAAGGCGGCGCGGGCCAAGAAGGAGATGGTCGAGGCGAATCTGAGATTGGTCATCTCGATCGCCAAGAAGTACACCAACCGGGGGCTACAGTTCCTCGATCTGATCCAGGAAGGCAACATCGGCCTGATGAAGGCCGTCGACAAGTTCGAGTATCGCCGCGGCTACAAGTTCTCGACCTACGCGACCTGGTGGATCCGCCAGGCCATCACCCGCGCGATCGCGGACCAGGCCCGCACCATCCGGATCCCGGTGCACATGATCGAGACCATCAACAAGCTCATCCGGACGTCCCGCCAGCTCGTGCAGGAGCTCGGGCGCGAGCCCACTCCGGAAGAGATCGCGGTGAAGATGGAAGTGCCGGTGGACAAGGTCCGCAAGGTCCTCAAGATCGCCCAGGAGCCGATCTCGCTCGAGACCCCCATCGGCGAGGAGGAGGACAGCCACCTGGGCGACTTCATCGAGGACAAGCAGGTGGGCTCGCCGGTGGAGAGCATGATCGGGCTCTCGCTGCGGGAGCAGACCAACCGGGTCCTGAACTCCCTCACGCCGCGGGAGGAGAAGGTGCTGCGGCTGCGCTTCGGCCTCTCCGACGGCTGCGAGCACACGCTCGAGGAGGTGGGCCAGGATTTCGCGGTCACCCGCGAGCGCATCCGTCAGATCGAGGCCAAGGCTCTGCGCAAGCTGCGGCATCCCTCGCGCTCCAAGAAGCTGCGGAGCTTCCTGGAGTCGTGAGCCGGAGTGGTATCATGACCGCCGGGCCCATAGCTCAATTGGCAGAGCCCCCGGCTCATAACCGGTCCGGTCTTGGTTCGAGTCCAAGTGGGCCCACCAAACTAGATATGAAATGGACCAGCAGCTCCAGCTCCTGATCAGCCTGCAGGCGATCGACACGCGCATCGGCGTGCTCGAGGCCGACGCCGCCCGCCTCCCCAAGGAGATCGCCGCCATCCACGCCGCCGTCGAGGAAGCCCGCAAGCAGGTCGAGCAGACCAGGACCCGCCTCGACGCCGCCCGCAAGGACCAGCGCGCCAAAGAGAAGGATCTCGAGGTCGTCCAGGCCAAGCGCGCCAAGAACGAGGCCCGCCTCTACGAGGTCAAGACCAACAAGGAGTACTCCGCGGTCCTGATCGAGATCGAGGAGATCAAGCAGGAGAAGGCCCGCATGGAGGAGGAGGTCCTCGTCTTGATGGAGTCGCAGGAGCGGCTCACCGGCGACATCCGCGAGACCGAGGCCCGCTTCAAGCAACGGGAGAGCCAGGGACGCAGCGAGGAGGCCACGCTCAAGGAGCAGCTGCGCGGGATCGAGACCGATCTGGCCGCGGTGCGGACCGAGCGCCGAGAGCTGGCCTCCAAGCTGCCCGCGAACATCCTGGCCGACTACGACCGGATCCTGCGCGCCCGCGCGGGGCTGGCCCTCGTGCCGGTGACGAAGCCGAATTTCTGCGGAGCCTGCCGGATGACGATCACGCCGCAGCGTCTGCAGGAGCTTCGCGCGCAGTCCTCGCTGATTCCCTGCGAGTCCTGCGGCCGCTACCTCTACTGGCCTTCCTGATCCCCCTCTCCCTCTCCCCTTCGGGGGAGAGGGCACGGTGAGGGCGCTCCGATCTCAACGTCCACGCCACCCCCGGTGATCATGTACACGGACGGCGCCTGCTCGGGCAATCCCGGCCCCGGCGGCTGGGGCGTCGTCCTGATCGAAGACGGGCGCGAGACCGAGATGTCGGGCGGCGAGAATCCCACCACCAATCAGCGCATGGAGCTGACCGCTCCCATCAAGGGCCTGCAGACCTTGACCGGCCGCCGTCGGGTGGCGATCTACAGCGACAGCGCGTACGTGATCAACTGCTTCCGCGACCGGTGGTACGAGCGGTGGCGCAAGAACGGCTGGCTCAACGCGCAGAAGAAGCCGGTGGAGAACCGCGACCTCTGGGAGGCGCTCATCGCGCTGGTCGAGCGGCACGACGTCACCTGGCACAAGGTCGCCGGCCACAGCGGCGATCTCCTCAACGACCGCGCCGACGCCCTCGCCCGCGCCGGCATCCTCCGCGTCGTCTAGCTCGGGGTCAGGTCTTGCATTACGACATTTCCACCGTGTGCCGTGTCGGCACGCGGGCCGAAAATGTCGTAATGCAAGACCTGACCCCGGACTATCCGATGTGGAGGCCGCCGTTGGGGGAGAGCCACTGGCCCGTGAAGTAGGAGCCGTCGTCCGATGCCAGGAAGAGCGCGGTCGAGGCGATCTCCTCGGGCGCGCCCATGCGGTTCATCGGCGTCCGGCTCAAGATCACCCGCTGCATGAGGGGCGAGATCGGCGCCGTCATCGGCGTGTCGATGTAGCCCGGGCAGATTGCGTTGACCCGGATCCCACGCGAGGCCACCTCGCGCGCGAGGGCCCGCGTGAAGGCCAGGATGCCGCCCTTGGCCGCGCTGTAGTGCGGCGTCGCGTCGAGCCCCATCAGGGCGGCCACACTCGACATGTTGATGATCGCCCCGCGGTTGCGCCGGGCCATCAGCCGCAGCGCCTCGCGCGTGCAGAAGAACGTCCCGTTCAGATGCACCCCGATCATGCGATGCCACGCCTCGTCGGACATCTCCTGCGTGACGTCCCAGTGGGTGGTGATCGGCTGCCCCGACATCGTCTCGGCGACGCGCGCCTCCGCCTTGGCGCTGATGCGCTCCCGGTCTCCCGCCGCGGTCTCCGCGATCCCCGCGTTGTTGACGAGGATGTCCAGCCCCCCGAATTCCCGGTCGATCTCGGCGAACATCCGCCGCACCTGCCCGGAGTCGGCCACGTCGGCCGCGATCGCCCGGCCGCGCGGCGACTCGGCGCGGGCCGCGATCGCCGCGATCGTCTCGTGCGCACGCTCCGCCGCGACGTCGTTGACGATGACCCGCGCGCCCTCCTCGGCGAACCGCACCGCGATGGCCCGTCCGATCCCGGAGCCGCCGCCGGTGACGAGCGCGATCCGGTCTTGAAGTCGCACGGCTAGCCTTCCATCGTGGGACGGGCCCGTTGGGCCGGCTCGCGCTCGCCGTCTGGACGATCAGGGGCTTGCCCCATGCTACCCTCCGGAAGGTGTCAGCAGATTGACATCGCCGGTGCACCGTACGTCCGCGCGGGGCCGGGAGTCAAGGCCACCGGCGCGCGAGATCTCGACTGCCGCGCGGCGTCACCGGATGGGGATGTCCCCGATGCTTATTCTTGCCGGAGCGCGCGGGGGCCCATGCTAAGACGAACCTATGCTCACCGATCACGAGACGCGACCGGACCATGAGGCTCCACGCGACGGCGAGACGCCGCGCGCGTCCGCCGAGACGCACGACGCGCAGCTCGCCGCGCAAAACGAGAACGAGTTCCCGACGCTCGAAGAGCCCTCGTGGCTCGACGACGATCTCGACGAGGACATGGAGCCGCCGCGCGACTCCGCGTTCCGCGGCATCTGGATCGGCGTCGCCGCCGCGGCGGCCACCTTCGTGCTCGTCTTCGCGATCCCGCACTGGCTCGGCTGGTACGACCTCGGCAAGCCCGGTCAGCACGATGCCCGCGAGGCGACGCCCGAGTCGGTCATCTCGACCGTGACCGCCAAGCCCTCGACCGGCGCGCCGGCCGAGGAGCCGCGCGCCGAGACGGCCACCCCGGCCGCGACGCCGACCGCGAACGCCACGCCGCCCCCGGCCCCGGCGGTGGCGCCCGCGCCCGCCGCGCCGACGCAGGACGCGCCGCCCAAGGCGCCGGTGCGCGCCGCCCCGCCCGCGCCCACGCCGGTGGCCGCCAGGAGCGCGACCCACGAGAAGTCGACGAAGCCCGCGGCGTCCAAGCGGACGTACTCGGTGCAGATCGCAGCCTTCAAGAACGCCAAGCAGGCCGGCCGTCTCGCCGCCCGCGTCAAGCGCGACGGCTATCGCGCCGACGTGCAGCGAGTCGAGTCCTCCGCGGTTCCGTGGGTGGTGCGGGTCGGCGGCTACGCCTCGCGCGAGCAGGCCGAGTCGGCGCGCGACGCGCTGGCGCGCAAGGGCTTCCGCGGCTTCGTCCTCTAGAGTCCGACCGGGTGGCCGCGGCCCCGCTCAGGACAGCCGCGGCCACCTGCTCTCGATACGCAGCCCGGCGCGCTCCACCTGACGGCGGGCCAGCACCTCGACCCGCTCGTACACCGCCCGCTCGTCCACCGTGGTGATCCGCCCCTCGTCGAGGACCAGCCGGCCGTCGATCATCACGCTGCGCACGCTCGAGCCGGTCGCCGCGTAGACGAGGTTGTTGAGCGGGTTCAGCAGGGGCCGCCACTCCGGCGCGTCGCGATCGTAGAAGACGAGGTCGGCGCGCTTGCCCGGCTCGATCGAGCCGATCTGGCGCTCCATCAGCAGCGACTCCGCCCCGCGCCGGGTCGCCATCTCCATCACCGTCTCGGGCGGCATCACGCCCACGTCCAGCCGCGCATCCTTGTAGAGGTTGGCGACCAGGTACATCATCCGCAGCATGTCGAAGTGATTGGAGCCGTTGCCGCTGTCGCCGCCCAGCGAGACGCACACCCCGCCCGCGATCATCTCGGGCACGCGTGCGTGGGCGGCGAGCCCCTTGGTGTGCTTGAGCCCCGCGGTGGGACAGTGGCTGACCTTGACCGAGCGCCGGGCGAGCAGGGCGATGTCGGCGTCGTCCAGGTAGACCATGTGCGAGAGCTTGGTGCGCGGGCCCAGCACGCCCCAGCCGTCCAGGGTGGCCAGCGGCAGGCGGTCGCGCGTCCGGCGCGAGGGGTGCGAGGCCAGGTGCATCATGCCCCAGCCCACGCCGGAGCGGTCCGCGAGCGCATGGGCGCCGCGGATCAGCGCCGCCGAGCAGGTGCCGAAGCCCAGCAGCAGCGGCCAGGCGCGCACCAGGCCCTCGCGGGAGTTGATCGCCTCCAGCATCTCCTCGTTGGCCCGCAGCGCCTGCTCGGTGGTCTGGCGCATGCGATCGGGCCCGGTCTCGAGATCCCACGTCCAGCGCCCCAGGATCGCGCGCATGCCGAGACGCTCGACCGCCTCGGCCACCGCGAGCACGTCGAAGAGCGTGCCCGCCTCGCAGAAGGTGGTGGTGCCGGTGCGGATCATCTCGATGCCGGCGAGCAGGGCCGCGTGCTGCTCGTCCTCGGCGGTCATCACCGAGTACAGCGGAATCAGCCAGTCGGGCAGGTAGCGATCCACCGGGATGTCGTCGAGCAGGAGCCCCCGGTTGAGGTGCTCCGACAGATGCACGTGGGTGTCGACGAACCCGGGAGCCACCACCAGGTTGCGGGCGTCGATCACCCGGTCGGGCGCGCGCGGCGGGCGCACGTCGCGGGCCGGGCCGACCTCGAGGATCTCGCCGCGGTCGATCAGGATGGAGCCGTCGCCCAGGATCCGACGCGTACCGTCGACGGTGATGACGGTGCCGTGCTCGACGAGGATCACGCGCGGCGCTGGACCACCCGATGGTGCTGCCGGCCGAGGCCGTCGATCCCCTGCTCCACCGTGTCGCCGGGCTCGAGATAGCGCGGCGGCTTGGCCCCGTGGCCCACGCCGGCGGGCGTGCCGGTGGAGAGCAGATCGCCCGGCCGCAGCGTCATGAAGCGGCTCACGTAGGCCACGAGCGCGCGCACCGGGAACACCATGTCCCGCGCGCTGCCCTGCTGGCGCCGCTCGCCGTTCACCGTCGTCCACAGGGCGAGGGCCTGCGGGTCCGGGATCTCGTCGGCGGTGACCAGCCAGGGCCCGATGGGCGCGAAGGTGTCGCAGCTCTTGCCCTTGGTGGTGCCGCCGCCGTGCTCCATCTGGAACTCGCGCTCGGAGACGTCGTTCATCAGGCAGTAGCCGGCCACGTGGTCCAGCGCGCGCGCCTCGTCCACGCCCTGCGCGACGCGACCGATCACCGCCACCAGCTCGACTTCGTAGTCGAGCTTGTGCGCGCCGGGCGGCCGGGCGATCGGATCGTCGGGGCCGCTGATCGCGCTGTTGGCCTTGATGAAGATGGTCGGCTCCTTGGGCAGCGGCAGCGAGACCTCCACGGCGTGGTCGGTGTAGTTCAGCCCGATGCAGACGATCTTGCCGATGCCCCGCAGCGGGCAGCCGAGCCGCGGGTTGCCCCGCACCGCCGGCAGGCGATCGGGCCGGGCCGCGCGCAGCCGCTTGAGCCCGGCGGGCGACAGCACCTCGGGCGTGATGTCCTCCACCACGCCCGAGAGATCGCGCAGCCCGCCGTCGGCGTCCACGAGCCCCGGCCGCTCCGCGCCGGCCCGCCCGAACCGCACCAGCTTCATGGTCGAGACCTAGTGGGCGGCCAGGCCCGGGATGGACATGACCAGATGGAGATAGCCGCCCAGCTCGTTGATCCGGCGCATGTCGTGGGCCACGAAGGCCTCGCGCTCCGCCTCGGTCAGGTCGGCGTCGGCCAGCGCGGCCCGCGCGTCGCGATCGAAGCGCGCCCGGAACTCGGGATCCTTCTTGAGCCGATAGAGCAGGCTGTTGACCTCGTAGCGGCTCACGGCAGGCTCCATTCCACCGCGGCCAGGTTGATGCGCCGCAGCTCGCCGAAGTAGCGCACCTGCGCGCGGGCGGGCGCCACCGCGCCGAGCAGCACCATCCAGTTCAGGAACTCGTGCTCGCCGGTCTTGTGCAGCTCGTCCACCGTCAGCTCCTGCAGCGGCTCGTGCTCGCCGCGCTCCATCCAGTGGATGAGGCGGCGGTCGAAGACGGTGTCGGTCTCGCCCACCCGCGGCAGCGACAATTCCGGGAAATGCGAGAGCCCGCCGGTGGCGATGATGCCCACGTTCCAGGGCGAGGCGCCGACCACGCCGGCCAGGTGCCGGCCGAAGTCGAAGCAGCGCTTCGGCGTCGGCTGGGGCGCCACGAAGCAGTTCACCCAGATCGGCACCAGCGGCGGGATCGGGCGGGTGCCGTGCATGGTGTTGACCGGGCTCAGGAAGGCGTGATCCACCGGCGCTTCCCACGACATGGCCAGGTCGAATCCGCTCGCGAGCCCACGCTCGAGGATCTGGTTGGCCAGGTCCTCGTGCAGCGGGTAGCGGTCCGGCATGTGCTCGAGCACCGCGTCGAAGGCCTCGGCGCGGTCCTGCTTCATGCGCTGCACCGTCCGGCCGATGCGCACGCACAGGGCCGGCACCGCGTTGAACGAGAACGCGTTGAGATGGTCGTCGGCCACCACGATCAGGGCGTCCGCCCGGGTGGCCGAGAAGCGCTCGCCCATCCGCGCGATCTCGGTCATGCACGCGGTCACCTTCTGGCGGCCCTCGTCGCCGCAGGCACGCTGGTAGTAGTCGGGATCGAGCACGTGGGACATCGCGCCCGCGAAGACGATCTTGCCCATGGATGAGCCTCCTGGTGCGGATCTCGCGCGGAGAACCGTCGCAGCGCGGATCGTAGCGGATGGGCCGGGCCGAATCAAGGCGAGGTCCCGCGACCCGCGGCCACCGCCGTATTGCGACCTCGCGGCCGAGCGACTAGACTGAGGCTCCCGGAGGAGACCGACATGACCCAGACCGCACAATCCCTGGAGCACCTGCTCGTCTCGCACGTGGCGCGCTTCACCGATCGGAAGGCCGACTGGGACGCCTTCGCCGACGCGCGCGTGGAGGGCTTCCGGCGGGCCCAGCATCGCTTCATCGGCTCGGGCGCCTCCGGCAAGGCCGACGCCGCGGTCATACCCGCGGAGCACTTCACGCTCTCGATCATGTTCGTCCCGCCCGGTCAGGGCAACGCGCCTCACACCCACGAGGTCGAGGAGGTCTTCTTCATCCTCGAGGGCAAGGTCGCGGTCTTCCTCGAGGACGGCGCCGGTCATCGCGCCGAGACCGTGCTCGGGCCGTGGGACTGCGTGTCGTGCCCGGCCAACGTCATCCACGGCTTCACCAACGTGGGGCTCGAGCCGGCGTACCTGCAGGTGATGCTGGGCAAGGCCAGGCCCGAGCTGATGACGTACACCGACGGCGATCTGCAATCCCGCCGCGACGAGCACCTGCGCGCGGCGGGCTCGCGCGGCTAGGATCCCGGCGCCCTCGCCGATGCTGGTCGGCGCCTCGCCGAAGCGCAAGGAGGACGGCCGCTTCGTCGCGGGGCGGGGCCGCTACCTCGACGACGTGCGCGTCGACGGCCTGCTCCATCTGGTGGTCGTGCGGAGCCAGCACGCGCACGCGCGCGTGCTCGGCGTCGACGGCGGCGCCGCCCGCGCGCTGCCCGGCATCGTCGCGGTGTGGACGCTCGACGATCTGCCGGAGCTGGCCGCCGCCACCGTGCCGCCGCTCGTGCCCGAGCCGGGCGGCCGCCGCTACATCCACCCGGTGATGGCCGGGCGCCGCGTGCGCCACGTGGGCGAGGCGGTCGCGGTGGTGGTGGCGAGCGATCCGTACGTGGCCGCCGACGGCGCCGAGCGCGTCGCGGTCGCCTACCATCCCCTGCCCGCCGCGCTCGGCCCCGAGGCGGCCACCGCGCCCGGGGCCCCGCGCGTCAACGACGAGTGGCCCGACAATGTGGCCTCCGTCACGAGCGGCGGCACGGGCGACCCGGCCGGCGCGCTGGCCGGCGCCGCGCTGGTCGTCTCCGCGCGACTGGCCTATCCGCGCGTGGCCGGCATGCCGCTCGAGACGCGCGGGGTGCTGGCCGCGCCCGATCCCATCGGCGGCGGCCTCACGGTGTGGACGTCGACGCAGGTGCCCTTCGCGGTGCGCAGCGGCATCGCGCCGGTGGTCGGTCTGCCCGAGGAGCGCGTCCGGGTGCTGGTGCCCGACGTGGGCGGCGGCTTCGGGGTGAAGGGCCACGTCTATCCCGAGGACATTCTCGTGGCCGCGGTCGCGCGACGGCTGGGCCGGCCCGTGAAGTGGACCGAGACCCGCACCGAGCACTGCCTCATCGCCGCGGGCGATCGCGACCAGGTCCACGAGGCGCGCATCGGGGTGGAGCGCGACGGCCGCATCGTGGGCATCGAGACGCGCTTCACCCGCGATCACGGTGCCGCACCCACCCTGGGCGAGGCCATCACCCTGAATACGATCAATCACCTGCCCGGCCCGTATCGCGTGCCGCACTATCGCGGGGCCGGCCGCAACGTGGTCACCCACAAGACCTTCGCGGCCGCCTATCGCGGCGCCGGTCGCCCGGAGGCCGCCTTCGTCCTCGACCGCCTGCTCGATCGCGCGGCGCGGCGCCTCGGCATGGATCCCGCCGAATTGCGGCGGCGCAATCTGATCCGGCCCGACGAGATGCCGAGCCCGACCGGGCTCACCTACCGCGACGGCGCGCCGATCATCTACGATCCCGCCGACTACCCGGCCGCCTTCGAGCGCCTGCTCGAGACGCTCGACTACGAGGGCTGGCGGGCGCGGCAGGCCGAGCGGCGCGGCGGCCCGCGGCCGATCGGCATCGGCCTCTGCGCCTACGTCGAGGGCACCGGCATCGGGCCCTTCGAGGGCGCCGACATCCGGGTCGATCCCAACGGCACCGTGTTCGTGCACCTGGGCGTGTGCGCCCAGGGCCAGGGCCACGAGACCACGCTCGCGCAGATCACCGCCGACGAGCTGGCCGTCCCGCTCGAGTCGGTGGTGGTGGTCGGGGGCGATACGAGCCTGGTCGGCTATGGCATGGGCACCATCGCGAGCCGGGTGGCCGCGGTGGGAGGCCCCGCGGTGCAGCGCTCCGCGGCGGCCGTCGCCCACAAGGCCCGGCTGGTCGGCGCCGAGCTGTTCGAGTGCGCGCCGGACGACGTGGTGCTGGCCGACGGCCACGTGCACGTGCGCGGGGTGCCGGACCAGCGCGTGACCCTCGGCCAGGTGGCGCGCGCCGCGGTGCGGAGCCGGGCGGTGGCCGAGGCCGGCGGCCCCGGGCTCAGCGCCTGCGCGTTCTTCTATCCCGACACCGTGACGTGGGCCTTCGGCGTGCAGGGCGTCGTGGCCGAGGTGGATCTGGAGTCGTGCGCGATCTCGCTGCTGCGGCTGGCCGCCATGCACGACTGCGGGCGGGCGATCAACCCGGTGATCGTGGAGGGCCAGCTCCACGGCGGCATCGCGCAGGGGCTGGGCAGCGCGCTCGGCGAGTCGCTCATCTACGACGAGGCGGGCCAGCTCCTCACCGGCACCCTGATGGACTACCCGCTGCCGCGCGCGGACGAGATGCCGCCGCTCGACGTGGTGCACATGGACTTCCCATCCGTGATCAACCCGCTCGGCATCAAGGGGGTGGGCGAGAGCGGGGTGATTGCCCCGGCGGCCACGGTGGCCAACGCGGTCGAGGACGCGCTGGCCGACTACGGCGTGGAGATCGACCGGCCGCCGGTCACCTCCGCGCGGGTCTTCGAGCTGCTGCGGGCCTCCGGCCGCTGGCCGGCCCGGCCCCGGGAGGAGACGCGATCATGATCGAGCGCCGGCCGTTCGGACGCACCGGGCATCAGTCCACCGTCACCCTGTTCGGCGCCGCCGCGCTGGCCCGCGTCAGCCAGGACGAGGCCGACCGCGCGCTGGAGGTGCTGCTGCGCTACGGGGTCAACCATATCGACACCGCCGCCCGCTACGGCGATTCCGAGGTGCGCATCGGGCCCTGGATGGCCCGGCACCGCCGCGATTTCTTCCTCGCCACCAAGACCGGCTCGCGAGGCGCCCGGGAGGCGCGCGAGGACCTGCATCGCTCGCTCGAGCGACTGAAAGTCGACTCGGTGGACCTGATCCAGCTGCACTCGCTCGCGCATCCCGACGACTGGGACCGGGCCATGGGACCGGGCGGCGCCCTGGAGGCGCTGGTCGAGGCGAAGCAGCAAGGGCTCGTGCGGGCCATCGGGGTCACCGGGCACGGCTGGACCATCGCGGCGATGCACCGGCGGAGCCTCGCCCGCTTCGACTTCGACTCGGTGTTGCTCCCCTACAACTACTTCATGGACCAGAGCCCGCGCTATCGCGAGGCTTTCGAGGAGGTCGCGGCGATCTGCCGCGAGCGCAACGTGGCGGTGCAGACCATCAAGGGCATCGCGCGCGGGGCGTGGGGCGCCGCCGACCGCACGCACGCCACCTGGTACCAGCCGCTGGAGCGCCAGGAGGACATCGACCGCGCGGTGCACTGGGTGCTCGGGCGTCCCGGCATCTTCCTCAACACCGCGGGCGATCTCGCGCTGCTGCCGCGCGTGCTGGACGCGGCCAGCCGGTTCCAGCGCCGCCCCTCCGACGAGGCAATGACGGCCCTGCACGACGCGACGCGCATGTCGTCGCTCTTCGGACTTCCCACGTGATCTCGACCGGAGACCATCGCCCCATGCGCCACGCCGTCCTGGCCGTTGCGTTGATCCTCTGGCTCTCGCCCGCCGACCTGCTCGCCCAGACCACCAAGCTGCGGGTGGCCATCTGCGCGCGCACCATCAGCATGGGGGTCGGCTCCCCCTTCGCGGTGGCCATGAAGATGGGCTGGTTCAAGCAGGAGGGGCTCGAGGTGGAGATCGTGCCGCTGCCGGGCTCGACCGACTGCGTGAAGGCAGTGGCCACCGGCGAGGTGCCGATCTCGCTGCCGAGCGTGGAGCCGCTGGCCAACGGGCGGCCGCAGGGCGTGAAGGCCAAGATCTACTACACCGCCTACCAGACCAACGGGTACGGCATCGCGGTGCCCGCGGACAGCGCGATCCGGAGCCCGGCCGAGCTGCGCGGCAAGTCCATCGGCGTGACCAGCCTGGCCTCGGCGGGCGTGGTGGTGGCGCGCGCCCAGGTGGCCGCGGCGGGGCTCGATCCGGCGCGCGACGTGCAGATCGTGGTCGCCGGCGAGGGCGCCCAGACCGCGGCGATGATGCGCAACCGGCAGGTCGACGCCCTCAGCCAGTTCGACACCCAGTACGCGATGGTGGAGAACGCGGGGGTGCGGGTGCGCTACCTCGACCGGCGCGACATCGAGCGCTTCCCCGGCAACGGCTTCCTCGCCTCCGAGGAGACCTTGAAGACGCGCGGCAAGGAGCTGATCGGCTTCGCGCGGTCGTACGCCAAGGGCACGATCTTCACGATCGCGAACCCGGAGGCGGCGGTGCGGATCGTCTACGAGATGTTCCCCCAGACCAGGCCCACCGGGAAGGACGAGGCCACCGCGGTCCGCGAGGACATCAAGGTCCTCGAGGCCCGCATGCCCCACTACAAGCTCGAGCCGGCGGGGGTCAAGCGCTGGGGCGAGAGCTCCGAGGCCAACTACGGCGCCTACGTCGACTTCCTGGTCAAGTGGAGCGTGATCACCCAGAAGGTGCCGACCGGCGACCTCATCACCAACGAGATGATCGACGAGATCAACCGCATGGACCCGGCGAAGATCGCCGCGGAGGCCGCGGCCTACCGCTACAGCCGGTAGCTCGCCTCGGGCTCCCGAGGCGCCGGGGCCGCCCCGGGCCTCCGCGCGGCCCGATCGGCCAGGAGGAGGCGGATCACCCCCTCGCCGTCGCGGCCGGCGATGAGCACGAAGAGGTAGATCCGGTCGCCGACCACCTTGGCGTCGAGCAGCGAGACGATGGTGGGCTCGAACGCGATCGCGTGAGCGACCAGGTCGTCGATGGCGGACTGGATCGCGCGATCGAGCGTCTCGCGGTCCTCCCCCGTGCTCGGACGGGATCGAGGCGGCCGCTTCCACCACGTGAGCCAGCACGGGCGGCGCCACCGTCATCACCACGAGCCCGGCGGCGGCCAGCCGCGAGGCGGCGCGAAGAGAGATCCGTCGTAACTCCTCCTGGACTCGGGGAGATTCCGTGCCGGCCAGCCCCTGGCCACCGCCCGGCCCGGTGGCGACGCTCAGGGACCGGGATCGAAGCACGTGGACAGGCGCCCGCCGATGCAGACGCACTCCACCGGCTCGCCGTGCGGTCCGCGGGCGATCACCACGCGGCTCGCGCAGTCAGCCGCGGGCTGACCGCGTGCGAGCACGAGCCCGGCCAGCGCGACGGCCAGCCCCACGAGCACTAGGAGCAGCAGCCCCAGCTGTCTCACCGGGCTGGCCTCCGCCGGTCACTCACGCGGGACTCATCGGCGTGCGGGTCACGCACGCGGGGCTTCGATTTCACCCTGCTCGCCCCAGCGCGGCGGCGGCGCGCTCTGCCCGTCGGCGATCTGATCGATGCCACGCGGCGCCTCCACCTCGCCCTTCTCGCCGCCGGTGTCGCCCCAGCTCACCGGCTGCAGGATCACGTCGGCACTCGCCGGGCGCGCCCCGAGGCCGCTCACCGTGGTCCCGAGACCCGTCCCCACCAGAATCGACAACCCGATGGTCACGATGGCTGTTCTGCTCATGTCCGGATCCTCCTCCTGGTTGACCGCTCACCCTTGAGACGAACGAGCCGGAGGGCGGGCTGCCGGCGTCGCCCGGATTCCGCAAGAACCCGATACCGCGGTGGGCAACGACGCGATCGCGTAGTAGGCTCCCGGGTGGCGTGACGACCGGCGGCCCGAGACGGCGTCTCACATTCGAGAGCTGGGAGCGCAACGTCTGGGCCCTGGCCCTCGTCGTGTTCATCGCCTTCGTCGGCTTCCAGTTCTTCTCGCCGTTCCTGCCGCTCTACGTGATGGAGCTGGGCGTCACCGATCCCACCCGGGTGGCCCTCTGGTCCGGCGTGCTCACCGCGGTGACGCCCGCGGTCGCGGGCTTGCTCGGGCCGCTGTGGGGCAGCTTCGCGGACCGGGTCGGGCGCAAGATGATGATGATCCGCTCGCTCGCCGGGTTCGTCCTCATCGTGGCCGCGATGGGGCTGGTGACCTCGGTCACCCAGCTGCTGGTGCTGCGCGTGCTCCAGGGCGTCATCGCCGGCTTCTCGGTGTTCGCGATGGCCCTGGCCAGCGTGTCGTGCCCGAAGGACAAGGTGCCGGTGGCCATCGGGCGCGTGCAGGGCGCGCAGCTCCTGAGCGTGGCCATCGGCCCCGCCGCCGGCGGGTACGTCGCCTCGCACTTCGGCCTGCGCTACGCCTTCTTCGTCACCGCCGGCATGTGCGCGCTGGCGCTGGTCGGGCTCATCGCGCTGTTCACGGAGAGCCGGCCGCTCGGCCCGAGCGGGCCGGTGACCGCCACCGACGAGACCGGCTTCACGCTGCGGCAGGTGTGGACCACCCGCGGGTTCCCGGTGGTGCTCGCCCTGCTCTTCGCCGGGCAGTTCATCGATCGCGGGCTCTCCCTGCTCGTGCCGTTGAAGGTCGCGGTCCTGCCCGACGTCACCCGCATCGCGGCGACCGCGGGCGAGATCATCTCCCTCGCCGCGATCTGCGCCACCGGCTCGGCCCTGCTCGCGGGCCGGCTGGCGCAGCGATGGCCGCCCGAGCGGCTGCTCCTGGTCGGCCTCCTCGGAGGCGGTCTCCCGTGCGCGTTGATGGCGTTCGCGGGAGGATGGCAGAGCCTGATGGCGCTGCGCTGTCTCGCCGGGCTCTTCCTCGGCGGGGCGCTGACGCTCGCCTACTCCATCGGCGGCACGCTGGTGAGCGGCGAGCGGCGCGGCGCCGCCTTCGGCTGGCTCGCGCTGAGCGTGCAGATCGGCACGGCGGCGAGTCCGCTGGTCAGCGGCGGGCTGGCCGCGCTCAGCCTGTCCGGGGCCTTCGTCCTCGACGGCGCGCTGGCGTGGCTGGCCGCGGGCCTCCTGCTGATCGGCGCGCGCCGGCTGCGCCGCGGCGCCGCGCACTGACGGGACGCGCGGCGGGCCCGCGCGGGGGGCGCCCTTGACGGAGCGCCTCGGAGCCACTAGTGTCGTCGAATCCACCTGCCGCCGCGAAGGAGGCGCCCATGCCACTGGATCCGCAGGCCCAGAGAGTCGTCGACACGATCGCCGCGCTCAATCTCAAGCCGATCAAGGACTCGACGCCCACGGAGGCGCGCGAGGCCATGCGGACCCGCACCGCCGGGCTGGGCCCGGTCGAGGACGTGCCCGCAGTGGCCGACCACCGGGTGCCGGTGGAGGGCGGGGAGATCACGGTGCGCCTGTATGCGCCGGCCGGCGTCGGCCCGCATCCGGTGCTGGTCTTCTATCACGGCGGCGGCTGGGTCATCGGCGACCTCTACACCCACGACGGGCTCTGCCGCTCCATCGTCAACGCGGCGGGCTGCGCGGTGGCGTCGGTGGACTACCGGCTCGCCCCCGAGTTCAAGTTCCCGGTCGCGGTGGAGGATTCCTACACCGCGCTGAAGTGGGTCGCCGCCAACGGCCCGCGCCTCGGGCTCGACTCGGCGCGCCTCGCGGTGGGCGGCGACAGCGCCGGCGGCAACCTCGCCGCGGTGATGGCCCTGCTCGCGCGTGACCGGCGCGGGCCGCGCATCCTCCTGCAGGTGCTGGTCTACCCGGTCACCAACCACGACTTCGGCGCGAAATCCTACGTCGAGAACGCCACCGGCTACCTGCTCACCACCGAGGACATGCGGTGGTTCTGGCGCCACTACCTCTCGCGCGAGGAGCAGGGCCAGGAGGTGACCGCCTCTCCGATGCGGGCCAAGAGCCTCGCCGACCTGCCGCCCGCGCTGGTGATGACCGCGGGCTGCGATCCGCTGCGCGACGAGGGCGACGCCTACGCGGCGCGGCTGCGCGACTCGGGGGTGCCGGTGACGGTCACGCAGTATCCCGGCATGTTCCACGGCTTCATGCGCATGACTCGCATCCTCGATCAGGCCCGCGCGGGTCTCGACGAGGTGGCGACCGCGCTGCGCAAGGCCCTGGCCTGACGCTCTCCCTCTCCCTTCCCGGGAGAGGGCAGGGTGAGGCCCTACAGCAGGAAGGGCACCCGCGCGGTCTCCACGACCGCGCGGAGCTGCGTCATCAGGTCGTCGGGGATCGGCACACCCTGCTCGAGCCGCTCCGCGCGCGTGAGGCGCTCGGGATCGCCGGCCACCAGCACCGGCTGCGCCGGATCGGCGCGCTTGGCGCCGTGCAGCACGTCGATCACGTCGTCGAGGTCGCGCTCGAACTCGCCCGCATCGCGGAAGGCGCCCGGATCGATAGCCATGAAGAAATGGCCGATGTTGTGCGGGTCCGAGTCGCGCTGGGTGCGGTTGCGCAGCGGCGAGAACGACGCGCCGCCCAGCGTGCCGCCGAGGATGTGCACCAGCACCGCGAGCCCGTAGCCCTTGTGGCCGCCCAGGTCGCGCGGGCCGCCCAGCGGGGTGATCCCGCCCTCCGGCGTCTCGAACACGTGGCGGAAGGCCTGCGTCTCGTCGGTGACCGCGCGGCCGTCGCCGTCCACCACCCAGCCCGCGGGCACCGGCTTGTGGTTGAGCTTGTGGACCTTCACCTTCCCCGCGGCCACCGTGGTGGTGGCCATGTCGAGCTGGAAGGGGGCGTTCGTGCGGGCCGGCGCCGCGAAGGCGAGCGGGTTCGTGCCCATCACCGGCTCGGCCGCGAACGTCGGCACCAGCGTGACGCCGCGGGTGGCCGAGGTCACCATGCCGATCACGCCGCGATCGGCGGCGATCTTGGCATAGCAGCCGGCCGCCCCGAAGTGATGCGAGTTGAACACCGAGACCACCGCGACCCCGGTGGCCAGGCACTTGTCCACCGCCAGGTTCATCGCGTGTGCCGACACCGGATGGCCGAGCGAGCGGTCCGCGTCGATGCGAGCCATGGCGGGACGGTCGCGCACCGTCTTCCACTGCGGGCGCATGTTGAGCCGACCCGCGCGCAGCTCGCGATCATAGGTCGGCAGCATCGAGATGCCGTGCGAGTCCACGCCCCGCAGATCGGTCTCCACCATCATCTCGGCGGTGACCATTG